>RFSG01000004.1 GCA_009924095.1 Sphingobacteriia bacterium | reverse complement strand
TATCTGGATATCCAGATAAAGCTTTAAACTTCTGTGAGAAAAATTTAAAAAAATCACAATTACCTAAAAATTTACGCGGTGAAGTAGCAGCACTCGAAACTCGCTTATATATCGAAAAAGAAAAATACGATAAAGCTGAAACAGTTCTGGCAGAAAATATTGAAAGTATTCCCGGAAGAAAACAAAAAGCAAGAGCCTGGTATTTATTAGGTCAATTATATGCTAAGAATAATAAATTCCCCAAAGCTTATGAAGGATTTACGAATGTAATTAAATTAAATACAGATTATGCCTTGGTATTTAATGCACGATTACAACTTGTTAGACTTATCGCTAACCAACCTTCTCTGGCCAGTCGAAGTGCTGAAATAAATCGTTTGTTAAAAGAATTATTACGTGACGAAAAAAATAAAGATTTCTTAGATCAAATTTATTATGAATTTGCAATGCTTGAAATTCGTAAACCTAATTATGATAAAGCATTATCCTATTTACAGAAATCGCTCGATGTAAGTACCACGAATACTCGACAAAAATCTTTATCCTACTATAAAAGCGGCTCCCTTTATTTTCATGAAAAAGAAAATTACCCCCAAGCCCAATTATATTTTGATAGCGCAGCATCCTTAGTAAAAGAAGATGCTCCGGAATATAAAGAAGTAAAATCTATGTCGGCAATTTTAAAAGAATATGTAGTGTATTATGAAACCTTAACTTATCAGGATAGTATGCTAAAATTAGCCGGAATGCCTTCTGCTAAAAGAGATCAATTAATTGATAAATTAATTAAAGAGGATAAGAGAAGAAAGGAAAACATGGAAGATAGCCTTCGATTACTCGAGGAAAATCAAGAAATGACTCGAATTTTAAATCAACAACAACAATTAAATTCCAATAACACCTTAGCTTCTTCCGCATTTTCATTTGATGACCCTAAACAAAGTGGTGCGGGTAAAATTCAATTCCAAAAAATATGGGGTAACCGTAAAAATGAAGACAATTGGAGAAGATCTCAAAAAGTAGGGAATAGTGGTAATTCTTCATCAGATGAAAAAACAAAGGAAAATAAATCTTCTTCCCAAGAGGATCCCGAAGCCATCCGAAAGAAATATTATCGAGATATTCCCCTTACCGACGAAGAGAAAAAGGTAAGTAATGAAAAAATAGATTTAGCCCTGTTTGGGATTGCCCAAATCTATCATAAAAAATTAAATCTTCCCGAAAAAGCAATTCCCTATTATGAAAGATTAATTAAACGATATCCAGAATCGGTTAATTTTTTGAAATCACAATATGCCCTATATACAATTTATAAAGATTTAAAATCTCCTAAAGCAAATAATTACAAAAATTATATTTTAAATCAACATCCTAATTCTTTATATGCCCGATTAATTAGAAGTCAAAGTATTACAGATGAACTTAGAAAATCAGAACAAACCTTCGATGGAGCGTATAGTGCATTATTCCAGGTGTATTCTGTAACCAAGGATTATCAAACTGTAATTGATTTTTGTAATTATATTTTAGAAACCTTCCCTGAGAAACCCAAGTTCCCTGCAGTACTATATATGAAAGGATTAAGTTTTGGTAAAATGGGAAATATAGATAGCATGCGATATATGTATAAATATTTAATTGATAATTATCCCGAAGCAGAATCTACCCCTATTGCAAAACGTACCTTGGAATTATTGGATGGATCAAAATCAGCCGGAAGTACTCCTCCTCAGACTCCTCCTAAAATTAGCCCCAATAAAGACAACCTAAACTCTTCCCTATTTACGCCCACAATTTCTCCTGGAGATGAGGTAATGGTATTGTTCATTGTTGAAAACAACAAACTAAATATAAATGAACTTAAAATTAAATTCTCTAATCTTCATGGAGAGAAATATGCTTCAGAGAATCTTGCTATGACCGGAGTATTATATCGTCAGCAATATGTAAGTATTATATCTAAATTTATAAATTACCGATTTGCTTGGAAATATATTCAGGAATTAAAATCGAATTCTCAATTTAATACCTTACCCAAAAATCCAGGAAAAGATATTGTATTTATTACACGCAAAAACTTTAATACCTGTATTCAAAAAAATATGCTCGAAGAGTATATATCCTATTTTGAAAAAAATCACATTGAAATGTTAGCTGGAAAATAAGTGAATATGGAAAATACGCAGGAATTGCCAAATAGAATTGAACCCTTAACTTTGTGCCTAGTATGATGGCAGGATTTAAATTTAATCCGGAATTTAAATTTTATCGCAGAGTTTTTCTCTGGATAACGATAGGCTTTACCCTACTATTTATGGGGTTTGTTGCCTATGTATTAGTTACCATGCCGAATCTACAAAGAGATATTGAAAATCCACAAATTGATTTGTCCAGTCAGATTTTTTCTTCAGATGTAGATGAATCGGGTCGCCCAGCATTGTTAGGTAATTTTTATTTCCATGAATTTAGAGAAAACATTTCTTTAGATTCTATTTCCCCTTATGTAATTCATGCTTTGATAGCTACTGAGGATCGAAGATTTTACGAACACCCGGGAATTGATTTAAAAGGATTATTTGTTGCAGTTTTTGATGGAATTACCCGTGCACATTTCAGAGGTGCAAGTACTTTAACCATGCAACTTGCTCGTAATTTATATGATCAACAAACGGGATATGATATTGAACAACAAGAAGAGTTTCATCAGGAAAAAAGATGGATAGACAGTAAATATCTTCGAAAAATTAAAGAGATGATTGTTTCTATTGTTTTGGAACGATTATATACAAAAGATGAAATTCTGAATTCCTATTTAAATACTGTTTCCTTTGGCGGAAATACTTATGGCATTCAGGCTGGAGCAAAAGTATATTTTGACAAACATTGTTCTGAACTAAAAATTGAAGAAGCAGCCTTATTAATTGCAATGCTCAAAGGAACTACCCGATATAATCCGGTATTAAATGAAAGAAGTAGAGAAAGAGCCTATAATCGCAGAAATACAGTTATTGAATTAATGCAGGAAAATGGATTTATTTCTGAGGAACAAGCAGAAAAATCAAAAGCAAAAGAATTATTAATTCATTATTCTCCGATTAATCATAATTCTGGAATTGCCACATATTTCAGAGAATATCTTAGAAAATATTTAAAAAAATGGGCGAAAGAAAGAGGTTTTAATTTATATACGGATGGATTAAAAATATATACCACCCTCGATTCCCGTATGCAGCGTTATGCAGAAGAGGCAGTTGCTGAACATTTATCCTCTTTACAACCTTTATTTGATAAACATATTACAGGTAAAGAACCTTGGAAACAAGACAAATCAATTTTGGAAAGAGCTATGCGTCAATCTTTCCGATATTTATATGCAAAAAATGTTGCGGGTAAAAATGAAAAAGAAATTCTTGCAGAATTTAAAACACCGATAAATATGGAAGTATTTATTTGGAGAGATGGAAAAAGAAATCACATTGATACTGTGATGTCGCCTTGGGATTCGCTTCAATATTATAATAAATTCTTAGAGACTGGATTTGTTTCTTTAGATCCTACCAATGGCCATATTAAAGCTTGGGTTGGTGGATTAGACCATAATTTTTTTCAATATGACCATGTTAAACAAGGGAAGCGCCAAGTAGGTTCTACTTTTAAACCCTTCGTATATACCGCAGCCTTTGATAATGGATTTTCTCCTTGTGATGAAATGTTAAATCAACCAGTTTATTTTTATCGGGAAGATGGGTCTTTATTATGGGCACCTAAAAATTCAGATGGAAAATATGGTGGGAAAATGACCTTACGAAGAGCGTTAGCTACTTCCGTGAATTTAATTACTGCTCAAATAATCAAACAAATTGGCCCTCAAGTAGTAGTTGATTATGCGCATAAAATGGGAATTGAATCGGAATTAGATCCGGTGTATTCTCTTTGTTTAGGAACAACAGATTTAAGTGTAATGGAATTAACCGGTGGTTATGCAACCATTGCCAATAAAGGACGTTGGAATGAACCCATTTTTATTACCAGAATAGAAGATAAACACGGGAAATTAATTGATGAATTTAAAGGAGCCTCCCGAGAAGCCATCAGCGAAGAAACTGCCTATTTAATGGTAGATATGTTAAAGGGTGGAGTAAATGAACCTGGGGGAACCGCAGGCCGCCTTCGTTTCAGATATCATTTAACACAAGATATTGGAGGAAAAACCGGAACCACTCAAAATCATTCTGATGGTTGGTTTATGGGAATTACCCCTAAATTGGTTTCTGGCGTTTGGGTTGGATGCGCCGATCGTAGTGTACATTTTAGATCTATTACCTACGGACAAGGAGCCAATATGGCACTGCCCATTTGGGGTATTTATATGCAAAAGGTATATAAAGATTCTTCAATTCATTTAGGAAAGGAAACCTTTGAGCGACCCAATTCTTTTAATGTTGAATTGGATTGTAGACGCTATCGTTTACAACAAGGGCAATACGAATCAGGGGAAGAAAGTAAACAAAGCTCAGTTAATTTTGATTAAGTAGTTTCTACAGATATCATTTTTAAAACATTCCAATAAAATTTTATTCCATAATTAATTGGGCTTGGTGAAATATACAATTACTAAACTTAAATATTAGAAAAATAGATTTGGGATTAAGAATAGGAAATTGCCCTAAGGGATAATCCAATATTATTAATAAACCGCAAAATCTATCTTGGAAACCAATTAATTGGATATCCGGTTATTAAACTATTATTAATTCCTTAAAAGACGAGATATTTATTCCCTGATGGTGGTTTTACCATATGACTATGTTTGAATTATATTATTGAATTTATTCCTTTTGTCAGCAGGGATACAATCCACTTATTGTATTTTTGTACCGTACTATAATACTTAATGCAACCTCTAGAAATAGAAACCCTTTTACGTGAAATCCGGTTAGTATTGCCAGAAGATCCAGGTATATATAAATACTTTGATCAAAATGGAAAAATAATTTATATCGGTAAAGCGAAGAATCTAAAAAAAAGAGTAAACTCCTATTTCACTAAGCAGGTATTTGCTGACTTTAAAACCCGTTTATTAGTAGAAAGAATTCGGGACATTCAATTTACCATTACCAATAGCGAACAAGAAGCTTTGATATTGGAAAATAGTTTAATTAAACAATATCAACCCCGCTATAATGTAATGTTGAAGGATGGAAAAACCTATCCTTATATCTGTATAAAAAAAGAAAGATTTCCTAGAGTATTTTCTACCCGAATAAAAGAAAAAGATGGATCCTTATATTTTGGTCCTTACCCGAGTGGTAGAACGATGCAATCTATTTTACAATTTATTAAAAAGAATTTTAAACTCCGGAATTGTAATTTAAATTTATCAGAGAAAAATATTGCTGAAAATAAATTTAGATTATGTTTAGAATTTTATATTGGAAATTGTAAAGGTCCTTGTGTAGGAAAATATACCGAGGAACCTTATTTAACAGATATTGAAGCCGTAAAATTATTATTAAAAGGAAATTATTCACAGCTAATTCTAGCACTTAAAAATTCAATGAAATTAGCTGTTGAAAATTTAGAGTTTGAATATGCGCAAGAATTAAAAGAAAAAATTGAATTTATTCAGCGGTATAAAGAAAGAAATACGATTGTATCTGAAACCATAACTCAATTAGAAGTTGTAACCTTACGCACACAGGATGATTTATCAGTAATTAATCATTTTAAAATACACAATGGGGTAATTATCCAAACCCATGCCTATGATGTAAGGCGCAAGCCGCATCAAGAAGATGCTGAAATATTAATTGCTGCTATTTCAAAATTAGCAGCCGAAAATGAAGACTTTTATCCTGAGGTAATCAGTAATATTTCGGTAGAAGCAACTGAAGGATTTTTATTTTCAGTACAAGTTCCTTTGCGCGGAGATAAATATAAATTAGTTCAATTATCTGAAAAAAATTGCCTGGCTTTATTAAAAGAAAAGATATTACAATTAGACAATAAAAAGCGGCCTGACTTTCCGGAAGTAATTGAAATATTACAGAAAGATTTACACTTAAAACATCCTCCCCGGCATATTGAATGTTTTGATAATTCAAATTTTCAGGGAAGTTTTCCAGTAGCGTCGATGGTGGTATTTAAAGATGCCAAACCAGCCAAAAAAGAATATCGAACCTTTAATATTAAAACCGTTGAAGGCATTAATGACTTCGCCTCGATGAAAGAAATTGTAACCCGCCGGTATAGTCGTTTGTTACAAGAAAATGCCCCTTTGCCAGATTTAATAGTAGTAGATGGAGGTAAAGGACAACTCTCTGCTGCTGTGGAAGCACTTACTGATCTTTCCTTAGATACACGTTTGCCGATTATTGGAATTGCTAAACGGTTGGAGGAAATCTATCATAAAAATGATTCTGTACCCGTGCATATTGATAAAAGAAGTCCTTCCTTAAAATTATTACAACAACTAAGGAATGAAGCGCATAAAACAGCCATCGGTTTCCATAGAAATAAAAGATCTGCAGGAACTTTAAAAACCAGTTTAACGGAAGCTTCCGGAATCGGAAAAGTAACTGCAAAAAAATTATTATCACATTTTAAAACCCTAAAAAATATTGAACAATCATCAGAGGAACAATTGATTGAAATTATCGGAAACCATAGAGCAAAAGCGGTGATCAATTGGCTTCAGGAAAATAAAAAATAATTAACACAGCAATTAAAAATAAAAAAGTCCCGATATTCGGGACATTAAAATGATAAACTAATTTATTATTAATAATGCCAAAGATTGTGCTCGTATTCCACAATTTGATTTCTACGATATTCCGCTTGATCTAAATATTGAACTTCAGTACCAGAAACTGACAAGATGTAAGAATGGAACATTCTTAATTCTATTACTTCCCGCATTGAACGATACTCCTGATCATTTTTATGATTTTTCCATTGGGTATCATCTAATTGCGCCATTACATCGGTATATTTAAACGAAATGAAGTTTTTATTAGGGCGTACATTTCCTGGATCTACCCATATTAAATTAATGAATTGAATATCATGATAAACATCAGAACGTTTCTTATCGAAGATACGATCTTCAATAATTTCCATTTTATCGGTATAAGGAGCAAGGTCAAAAGGCCAGCGACCACTACCTCCGCCCCCTGCAGCTGCTAAAGCATCTTCTCCACCTGCTGCACCTTCTCCCCCAGCACCTGCATCCTCTCCCCCAAAATCCTCAAATCCTGTTCCTCCGCCTTCGGTAGATTCTCCCTCCGCTTCAGCGCCTTTATCTTCATATGATTTAGCCAATTTTACTACATCATTCCAAGTTAAAGGAGCTGCCCAGGTTAAGGAATCAGCACGATAGGCTACATATTTATTATTCTTAACACCATTTAGCAATGCTTCAATAATTCCTTTGGTTTCACTGTAACGAGGCTTGGTATAAATTAACTCCTCAGGATAAATCAAAGGTTTGTTCATTTTCTCATTCAAAGGAATGCTATTAACCACCTTTTGACGCTTCAATTGATCTTCATCCCTGGGAGGAAATTGAGCGAACAATCCAATTGGAACGATTGCGCAAAGAATCAGAAAGAAAATGAAATTTTTCATACCTAAATTATTGTATAACTGCCCCGACCATACGCTCGGTCTCAATAAAGTTTTCTTCAACCTTTTGGCTTTTAAAATTTACGCGATAAATTTTATCTACCACCACATAAATTTTAGTACCCGCGTTATCATTTTGTAAGGAAGTACCAAGTGGAACTGAAATACCAGTTCTGGCATCTTTACCAGAGGCATTGGTATTGGTCACTTCTTTAGGTACCCCTAACCCCCTTTGAACTAGTACTCGTGCCGTACCGATTTCATACTTTGCATCGGCAGGTAATTTTTCCAAAAATTCTTTATCCGGAACAATTTTAACAGTCAGCGTAGATTTTTTGGGGATCGGGGTAGAACCATCATAGATTTTACCATTTACAATAATTTGAATTTGCGGACGAGGAGGGGCAATTACTGAATATTTTATATCATCAATTTTCAAGTTTTGACCATTTGTATTTGAAGTAACTCCAACAATACATTCTTTTCCTTGAGGTACTATGGTAAATACCTTTTTATTTGCAGGATCTTGAATCGCATCTGCACCACCGCTGGCTGAAATAGAGGGGTTGTACAAATCACCTAAGGCAGGTACATCAATATTGATTTTATTTCCGCAGGCTCTATATAAGTTTTGAACCGATTTAGAGGTAATTACTACTTCTGGTTTTCTAACCGTGAATTCGCCTTTAACGGGTAATAAAGCGAAGGTTCCATCGGCTTTGGGTACTTTAATGCTGGCAGAATATGCCTGTTTTCTTTCATTCACCCCTTCAGCAAATCCTCCTTGTGCGCCAATTTTCATGATTGCAAAGTTTCCGCTAGGGTCAGTGGTAATTCCCCCTCCCTCAAACTGAGGTTTGATCTCACTAGATGCCATGGATACAAATAATTTGGTTTCAAACTGAAGACCGGCAGGAACAATTTGTGAAACCGGAGCATCAATTGCAATCAAAGAGTCAATTTTAAAAGTAATATTGCTTAATTTAAGTTTGATGGCATTCAATACTTTGGTTTCAATGGTATTGATGTCAGACTTATATTTCTCCAGTAAGGCGATGTTTGCGATTAAGGGTACGTCATGGAAAGTAAAATATTCCCAAGTTTTTACCTCCCCACCATGAGAAGTATGAGCGAGAGTCGGATCCTCGGAGGGTTCAAGGCATATTTTTTTAAAACTGGTACTATCCCCCAATTCTTCCGCAAGAAACTTGTTTGCCCACGCAACATATCCATTCAAGATTTCTTTAAGTTTCATTGCCTCACCATTTCCTCTTCCTCCATTAGCAGCATCATCGATCCCTAACCAAAAATTGGTATTTTTAACAGACTCATCTTTTACTTCTATGGAATGTGTAACTGGGTCAGCATTTCCATATTCAGGTGAACCCAGCATATCAATAATTCCTTGTAAATATAGAAAAACGGTCTTGGATTTACCCATTACAGTATCCGTCAGTGCTATTAACTTTTCATTCTTTTTATTTCCACTTTCAACTTCTTTAGTAACTGCATCTTTAATTTGTTCAGAAAATTCAAGGTTGCTAGCAGTAATTACTTTTGCAGATTCCCGAAGAGAAATCCCCAAAGTTTCAAATGACTGAAGTACTTCCTTGGAAACATTTAAGGCCAAAAGAGCTGTTAACACGAGGTACATCATGTTAATCATCTTTTGTCGGGGGGATGCTTTTGCGTCTGCCATAGGGCTTAAAGTTCAATTAAAAAGCTAAATGATACGAAACAGCAATATTAACGAGCACCTCCTAAATTCATAGCAGTTAACATATTGCCATAAATTGTGTTCAATGCATTCATATTCTGAGTCAACTTAGCGACCTCATGTTTGTAGGCTTCTGTATCCTTAGACGCTTCCATCATGTTGTTCATAGCACTAGATAGGCTACCGAAGAATTGGTTCATTGACCTAAGATGAGCTTGTGCATCCTGCAACTCTAATTCATAGACTGCATTTAAGGAAGACAAGTTGCGGGTAACGGTTTGTACTTGTTCGTGATAAGCCTTAGCATGTTCTACTGAATTAGAGAACTGACTCATGGCATCTACCGTAATCTCGTATTTGTTATTCAGAATATCTACCTGATGTGCTGCTTGCTTGATTTTGGTAGAATATTCTTCCGTGGCAACCGTTGCATCCGTAATATTTGCCAATTGGCTAACATTATTTTTGAGACCTTCTAGGGATTCAGATAAAGATTCCAACAATTCAGGACCCATTTTGGCTGCACTGATTGCATTACCTGCTTCAGCCAAATAGTTTCCACCTCCATGGTGTGCTGGCGCTCCTCCTTCTAAGGCAGGAGTTTCTTCTCCCTCTTCTCCGTGATGTTCTAATTCTTCCAAATCAGAGAATTCATCTTCAGGAACAATTAATTCTGGATAAGCTCGAGTCCAATCCAATTCTTCATGGAGAGGCTCAAAGGCAGAGATCGCAAAAATCATTGCTTCCACCCCTAGACCCACGATCAACATAATATTTGCACCGGGAAGGTGAAGAATTTTAAAAAGAGCTCCAATGATTACTACGGCTGCTCCAAGTCCGTAGAGGTACTTCATAAAGTTTTTCCAACCTTTGGTTTCAAAGAAACTCTTCTTCTTCCTTGACATAGTGTTTACTGCTTAAAAGTTAATAGCTCGAAATAAAGAATAATCTCTGACTATGTGCGAAAGGTTTTTGCACATACGTTCAGATTTGGATACGAAAAACCCTTAGAGGTTATTTCCATCCCTGGCAATCTGGGTACTTACACAACGAAATCCAACGAATGATTTGGTAGAATCTACATATTCATAAGTACGACTACCACAGGATAAATAATATCCAATATCTTTCCAAGAACCGCCTCTGATTACTTTTTTAATCTGAGCTCCTCCGGGTTGACGCTTTGGATTATCATAATTAAATGATCTTACATCTGAAGGACCAAAACGAATTACATCATAAAATACTGGATTTAAATCATGTGCATAGGTATAACCAGTTTCTTCAAAATCATCTTCACACCATTCTGCAACATTACCTGGCATATTGAACAAATTATAATCGTTCGGCCAATAAGATCTTACAGGGCAAGTGTATTCAAAGTTATCTGCGATATAATCCCCACGCCCAGGTTTAAAGTTTGCTAAGAAACAACCTGAAGCATTTTTAATATAGGGGCTTTCCCATGGATAAAGGGTATGCTCATATCCTCCTCTAGATGCATATTCCCATTCTGCTTCGGTAGGCAGACGGAAACGTGGAATTGGCAATAAACCTACTTCCAACCTCCAATTGTTGTAATGTGCAGTTCTCCATTGGCAGAAATAAGAAGCAGCATACCAATTAACCCCTACTATAGGATATTCGTCAAAAGAGGGATGCCAAAAATAAGCTTCGGTATAAGGTTCATTATAGGAATATGCCCAGTCGTTAATCCAGATCATAGTATCAGGGAATACCAATTCAGCAATTTCAACCGGTAAGGTATCTTTTGCTGTTTCCAGAAATTGACGATACTCGTTATTGGTTATTTCGGTATCATCCATATAAAATGGAGAAACCGTGATTTGCCGATTAAGAGCAACATTTGAATTATTGATATCCTGATCGTTGTTTCCCATATGGAAACTACCAGCGGGAACAATGACCATACCATAAGGAGTAGGTTGATCCCATGCGGGACGACCCATCAATGAAGTTAATTCTCCGTTGGCACCAGTTTCTCCTCCTCCGAACAGACCACAACCACTAACCAAAATGGATACACAAGCAAGAAGCCCAATGAGTTTTTTCATAGTGCTGAGTTTTCTATACGCTTAGAACTTGGCAAAAAATCGTAAAGCAAATATAACTAAAAATGTTGATAAACTCTAATATTCCAAACACTTTTTTCAACCCTTCAAACCTAAACACTTGCATTTCTGGAAAATTAAATTTTCGAAAAAACTGTATGGGTTTAATCAAACAGATTTTTATCAATCGTATTAAATTCTGGTCTTGGCAGTTTATTGGGTTTGGGAAACGTATAGGATACCACAATTTCATGTGTTCCACTAGTAAATTGACCCAAAGTACTCAATGTGTAATCATATGAGTACCCAATGAATAGTCTATTGTTGGTATGGAAACCAACAATTCCAACCAATGCATCTCTATTTCTGATTTTTGCCTGATTAGAAGTTTGTGCGGTACTGGAATTCGAAGGAATTAATCTTCCTCTATAACTCATTCCAAACACCAATGGACTTACGTGTAAATTAACATTGAAGTCATATTGAAAAGAGACCAAATCTGATTTTATAATTGCAGAAGGCTCCAAAAATAAATTTTGGGTTTTGGACACTTTAAACTGATACCCGGATGCAGCGTAAAATTGACGATACACTTTACTTAGGTTAGTAGTTGTAAAATTTTGTAGGGTTGGTTCCAACAGGTGATTGGTAGTGAAACTAAACCAATATTTATGACGTCCTGGATCTTTAGCGAAGGGAACATAAAAATACAATCCTGCATTTACATCTCCCGCAATAGAAGATTGGCTACCGTTTAATAAGGTAGGATCAAATCCCAATCGGGTATCATATCTCCATTCCGGATTGATTGATTTTTGCCAAAAGCCCAAACCAATTCCTAATTGAAGAACACTTGTTGGGGTATTAGCGATAGGTTTGCGCGTTGTTACAATACGAAATGCATATTGACCTCCAGCACCTAAAGTATTTATCGGGCCAATTCTATCCACCATCATATAACCCCCGATACCTCCTCCTAAACGATCAGCAGGTCCATTAATAGAAAACAGCCCTGTATTCGGTGCTCCATCTATAGAAACCCATTGTAAACGACCGGAAAGAGAAAATTGGGTAGCCCGCAAAGATCCAGCATGTGCAGGATTCATGTATTGTTTATTAAACATATACATACTCAATTGAGGATCCTGTTGAGCGGATACACTACCAGCTATAAGAAGTAAAAGAATAAGTACGTTTAGGAACCCCTTCATTAATGGATAGTATGAGGCTTTTTTAGTTAACAGGCCTGAAATAAGTACGATTAATTGGCACTCACAAATGTAAAGAAAAAAAATGATTCGAAATCCTAGACTTATCATTGAGATAATGTATTTATGGACAATTGATTAATTCTTTTTTTCAGATTTTAGGAGAAAGCCATCTACAATTAATTTTGAAGAGATAAAGTGGTTAAAGGATTCTGATTCTTTAAAAACTCTATTCCTTCCTCAATTGTATCTAAGGGAAGGTGACAAACATTACGAGTACAAATTTGGACTTTACCTGTTCCAGCTAAGTTTTTATCCCCGTGCACCCATATTCCTGGTATTCCCATTTTCCAAAATTGCGAATAAACTGCTTTGTTAAATTTAGGATCCAACCGAACTTCGGTTAAATCCATTTCCATGAGTTGGGCAAGCATTAACCAATGGCCAAAGGCTGAAGGATAGGTAACTGCCACCGGAAGAATTTTTAACACATTTTTTTTTGCTCTGCTCACAAGATTATCGTTCTCTGTAATTCTACCTAACCACCATAAGTTTTCTGTCATTACCGCATTCCCACTGGGTACAGCATTATCATAAAACTCCTTTTTTCTCACAATTAATTGATCTACTCCTTTGGGAGCCGAAAAATAGAAACCATCTGAGGAATCTAACAATTGTTCATCAGCCACCTGTAACAATTGAAGGGTCATTGGTATTAATTCAGGATCTTCAAGGTGCAAATGCGCTTCTATCAAACCCCGGAGGATGTAGGCATAATCTTCAATGCCTGCAATAAACCTTGGCCCAGAATTAATTGAATAGGTGTGAAACCAATTCCCATCTAGGGTACAAGTTTCGGTAAGAAACTTAATCAAACCCTGCATTACCTCTTTATAAACAGGGTTTTGAGTAATTCCCCAGGCATAAGAAAAGGTATGTAAAGCAAGTCCATTCCATGACGCCAATAATTTGGTATCCTTTTGAGGATGAATTTTATGTTTTCTGGATTCTTTGAGATGTTGAAGAAAATCTTCTACTTTTTGAGGATTGTTTTTCCTCCCATTCGGTCTGCAAATAATTTGGGTATGCTCCCAATTTCCGGCTGCCTTCCATCCTATTTCTGGCAAAACCTCCGATAGGGAAAGTTCTTTTGAAAGTTGTAATAGTTCTGTCGGATTCCAGACGTAATATTTTCCTTCTATGCCTTCGCTATCTGCATCCAGAGCTGCAGAAAAGGCTCCAACAGATTCATTCCAAAACTCTTCAATCAAAAAATCTAAAGTTTCTGTACCCGTACTCCTCCACTCTGCATTATCAAACCGGGCTCCTGCTTGTAGATATAGCCGAGATAATAAAACATTATCATACAGCATTTTTTCAAAATGAGGAATAAGCCATTCTGGATCAGTTGCATACCGATGAAACCCTCCGCCTACCTGATCATAAATTCCTCCTCTCGCCATTGCATTTAGATTCAACACTAGTTGAGCGTATGCGTTCGTTTGGGTATGATTTTCAATAAATCCAGCCAAAAAGAAATGAACAAAAGGAGAAGGAAATTTAGGTGCACGATGATAACCACCCAATTGACTATCCCATTGTTGGCTTAACTGCAAAAAAGCTTTTGCGATTTGTTGTTGGGGGATAGAATTATCGGTTTCCTCTACGGGTATTTTTAAAAATCCCGGATCTGTCGCTAAGTGATCCGTCAATTTTTGGGCTTGTTCTTCCACTTGATCTCGTTGTTCCACAAACAACTTAGAGAGTTGCAACAATATCGATTTCCAAGCTGGACGTTGATGTGTTGATACAGGAGGAAAATAGGTTCCTCCATAAAAAGGTTTACCGTCAGGAGTGAGAAAACAGTTTAATGGCCATCCTCCTTGACCTGTCATTGCTTGAACGGCCTCCATATAAATTGCATCTACCGCAGGTAATTCTTCTCGATCAACCTTAATATTGATAAAGTTCTGGTTCATTAATAAAGCGGTTTCAGAATCTTCAAAAGATTCTCTTTCCATAACATGACACCAATGGCAGGCAGAATATCCAATGGAAACCAGAACGGGCAAGTTTTTTTCTTTCGCAATTGAAAATGCTTCTTCCCCCCAAGGATACCAATCCACGGGATTATAAGCATGTTGCAGTAAATAAGGACTTGATTCTAGGATCAGCCGATTGGGGGCTGGCTTCATGATCCCTTATTTATTGGTGGTTTTCAAATAATTTTCAATTGCAGCCGCCATGGAGGGGGCATTCGGAGAAGGAGCTTCCACCACAACTTTTAACCCTGCATCCTTAGCCGCTTTGGCAGTGGTAGGTCCGAAAACACCGATCCGCATAGTGTCTTGGTTAAAATCTGGGAAATTTTTAAACAAAGAATCAATTCCAGAAGGGGAAAAGAAACACAACATATCATACTGATGCAGAGAAACATCAGACAAATCGGAAGATACTGTTTGATATATTATGGCCTCTTTAATGTAAAACCCATTGGCATGCATATAATCGGTTAACTCTGTTTTATGAATGTCGCTGCAGGGATAAACAAACTTTTCAGCAGCATGTTTTTTAATTAATGGGATTAAGTCTTCTGCTGTTTTAGTACCTACAAAAAGTTTACGTTTCCGAATGGTAATGTACTTCTGCAAATATTTAGCTGTTGCCTCGCTCACGCAAAAATATTTCATATCCGGAGGCATCTCAATTTTTAATTCTTTACAAATTCTAAAGTAGTGATCTACTGCATATTTGCTGGTAATAATTACGGCGGTAAATTTTAAGGGATCTAAACTTTGTTTTCTGAATTCAGAGGCAGAGATTCCTTGGATCTGGATAAACTTTCGAAATTCTACTTTGACATTCCATTTTTTTCCAATTTGAACAAACGGATTATCCTCATCCCCGGGTTGTGGTTGAGGTTGAGAAATCAAGATGCTTTTAATTTTTGATACCATGTAACATAGATTTACCACCTAAAGCAAGAACAGATTCTGCGACAGATGTGCCCAAGAATTCAGCATCAACAGCGAGCCCATCTAGAGATTGACGAATCAGACTTTTCCCATCTAGCGAAGCAATTCCTGCATCAATAGATAGAAGGTTGCCGGTGAGGGTTGCCAGACCAAACACTGGAGCATGACATCCGGCTTCCATTTTTCTAAGAAAAGCTCGTTCTGCCAAAATTTCTGTAAACGTGGTTACATCGTTTAAGATCTCCTTCCAAATCATTTGATCATCATCTGATTTGCGATAGATAACTCCAATAGCTCCCTGCGCAACTGCGGGTGTGATGACATTAACCTTAAATTTTTGCCGGATAAAAGAGTTTAATCCTAATCTTTTCACTCCAGCATAGGCTAAAACTAGCCCATCATATAACCCATTTTTAAGTTTTTCTATTCTGGTATCCAAATTACCTCGAACATCAAGTAAAGTATGACCCGGAAAATAATGGTGAATCAAAGCTTGTCGGCGTAAGGAGGACGTTCCGATTTTAAAAGATTGATTTAAATTTTCGAAATGTACGTCTTCCCTTAATCCAACCAAAACGTCTCTTGGGTCTTCTCTTTTTAGCGTAATTCCTAATTCTAAGGAATCCTCAAATTCGGTAGGGATGTCTTTGGTACTGTGAACTGCTAAATCTATTTGATTCGAAATAAGCGCTTCGTCCAGTGCTTTTGTAAAAAGACCTTTTGATCCCATTTGGTAGAGCGCGGTTTCTAATTGTTGATCTCCTAAAGTTTGAATAACCACAAGCTCAGCCTTCACCCCAGCCGCCATCAATTTTGACTGCACCCACTCAGCCTGCCATTTCGCTAACCGACTTCCTCGGGTGCCTATCCTTACGGTGCGCATGCGTGTTTATAAAGCCAATAACCAGGGCAAAATTTCAAAGGTGCAAATATACAAAAAAATGAGGAAGGGGGGAAACCGAGTATGAATATATAAACGCTCCCAAATAATCCACAATCCTCTGAAAAAGAATACAATACAGAGTATTAGCCAAATTGACCACAATACGTTTCCCCAAAACGCCGGAACATAAAACAAATACAGGGATAAAACACATAACAACAAATTCAAAGGGTAATGACTTTGAATAAATGCATTTAACAAGGTTTGGCGTAGATATGCTTTTCGGTAAATCCCAGCCACCACTCCCGCTAAAAATAGTTTTATGGCTAATGCACCTAACTGAATCCCCATTAAGATTATCATGAATTGAAAAGGGTGAGCAATAAGCCTGTTAACCAGTTGAAAGCCCATCCCGGAACCCAATGAATCTAGCCTGCATTCTAATTGGAGATAGAGGATTGCATTGGTTAGAAAGGTGGAAGAGATCATTAAGGCAGCTAAAGTTGCAACCCAAGCCTCCCCTGTTTTTAAAAAACGATTGGGGTGGGAAACTTCAGGACGGTTCTTTCTGGCAAAAAGCCATTGAATTTGACGAAATAATATTTGAGGATTTAATAGTCTAACTAGAACTACTCCAAACAATGGAAACAGAAGCAAAGTCAATAAGGTTAGATTATCTCTACTTTTATAACAATTCGTAAAAGCATCGGGAGATGTCCAACCCTTAAAAAAAACACCTGTTTTTTCCTCAGTATTCATCCAACCCACTTCAGGTTCTCCTTTACCTCCAGAAATTACAGGCCAGGTATTATACCAAAATACATGGTGTGCTTTAGATAAATTCCAAACCCGTTTAAATCCGGCTGCAGCTAAAACTTGTGTGACTGTGGCAGAAGGAGGAATCGGAAACCAAAGATGTTTGACCTTCAAAGAGTCCAATTTCTTTAGGTATTCTTCCAATTGCAAAGGGGTGATGTTAAAATGATATAGACGTGACCACGGTGCAAATACAATCGCCGAATCAGCAAACAGAGCAGTAGAGATTCCCAGCGTGCGGGATGATTCTCCCCTTGTTAATATTCCTGCCGGACGATGGATACCCAATCCTAAATTCGGTGCTCCAGGAGTAAAATTGGGTGGATTCTGAAGATGTACAATTAACTTATTTGCAAAACGCTTTAGTCGAACATCCGAAAGTGGAAGTACTAAGGGTTGAAAGGGTTGATTCCAAACCATTAATAACTGATTATTTAAAAATATCTCAGATGTCCCAGATAATCCTTCAAAATATAATTGTAGCTCGGGGAGTTCCAGAGTATCATAATCAAAATAACAAGTAAGGGTTATTGACTTCGATTCTGTATCCCAAAAAGGAACCTGAATTAAACGACCCGTTTCATCAGACCATTTGCCATTTAAGGATTTTACCAATTTCCATTTTTCCATTCCGGGAGGTAACACAAAGGGCTCCGAAACAGGAAAGGGATAATATCCAGCCCCCAATCCTATTGTTGCCCAAAGGACTCCAACAACCCCTAAAAAAATTTTTAAAAAAATCATTTTTCAAAGATGCAAATAAACCGCGTGTAGTAGGAGTTAAGTGCTTCCATTTTTCCTAGCTGTTAAACTGTCTTACCTTTATGATGAGTAAATTTGTTTAAAAACTCCCCTTAATTTATTCACCTATGCAACAATTCAGAGTAGGATTTGGCTATGATGTGCATCCCATTATTCCCAACCGGCCTTTATGGCTAGGAGGCATAAATATTCCCTCTAGCTTCGGGCTCAAGGGACATTCTGATGCTGATGTGTTGATCCATGCTATTTGTGATGCACTTTTAGGGGCTGCAGGTTTGCCCGATATAGGTTTTCATTTTCCTGATACACAGGATACTTATTTGAATATTGACAGTAAAATATTACTGCAACAAACATGGTCACTGGTTACCGCTGAGGGATTTCAATTAGGTAATATGGACTGTACCTTAGTTGCAGAATCGCCTAAAATACAACCCTTTATAGGTGATATGAAAACTACCCTTGCCACTATTTTGTCTTGTTCTACAAGTCAAATTGGGATTAAAGCAACTACCAATGAAAAGATTGGGTTTGTGGGAAGACAAGAGGGAATGTGTGCGTATTGTGTGGCACTCTTATTCACCTAGAAATTGGGGTTTGTAAAAACGGATTGAATTTTTTTTCTCTTCCAATTGTGGTGGGATCTCCATGCCCTGGGTATACTTTAACTTCTGCTGGCAAAACCAAGAGTTTTTGATGAATATTATTTAATAAAGTATTCAAATTTCCTCCGGGTAAATCAGTTCTTCCGATACTATCATAAAAAAGCACATCGCCACCAAATAACAAACCGAATTCTGAAAAATAAAAACATACCCCATCTCTCGAATGACCTGCTGCTCCTATCACTTCCACCTTTACTCCTGAAAAGGTAAGCGTTTGACCGGATAAAAATAACTGCTCAGGTATTGGAGAAGGTTCAGGAAAAATCCCGAAAGTGGGACCATAATTTAACACCCCTTGCAAATCCCCTTGTTCACCCTTTGGCACGCCCAAAGGAATTTCCCAAGTTTTGCAAGCAAAAGCATTTCCTAATACATGATCAATATGACAATGGGTATTCCATACTGCAACAGGCGTAAAGTTGGCTTTACTTACTGCCTCTCGAAGCATCACTTGTTCCTCGGGTGTATAACACCCTGGATCAATAATCACTCCCTCCCCATTCGGTTGGTACACTAAGTACGTTTGCTCAGCAAACGGATTAAAAGTTAAAGTGACTACTTCAATTTGGTTTTCCATACCCCTAAAATACAGGAAGAATCATAAACCCTAAACTTGTTTATTATTTTTGAGGATGGAGATGGAAAATAAAAGGATTATAATTGTAGGAGGAGGATTGGCTGGAACCTTTTTAGCGGCGAACCTAGTTCAGAAAGGCGCATCAGTAATTCAATATGCGGATCCTCAAAAAATCCCTGCTTCTTCTGTAGCGGCGGGCTTGGTGAATCCTGTAACCGGAAGACAGTTTGCCATTTCATGGAAAGCGATAGAATTTCTTACTGCATTAGAATCCTTTTTTCAATTGCCTGGTTTTGAAAGTTTGGCCGCTCATTACCATTCTCTTCCTATTTACCGCCCATTTCCAGATATCCGAAGTTGTAACGATTGGACAGCCAGAAGCCATGATTCTAGGTTTGATGATATAGCAACTTGCACTTATGAAGCCTGGAAGCCGGAATGGTTAATTAACCCTTTGGGAGGAATGATCATCCATCGTGGAGGATGGTTAAATGTAAACTCGTTTATTAATGCAACCCGTGGTTTACTTCAAAAAACAGGACGTTTTAAATTTATCGCTGAAAAAATTAACTATTCTGAAATTGACCCTCAACTTTCTAACCTCCAACGATTAGAGGGAAATATAGAATTTTCACAATTAGTTTTTTGTGAAGGAATTTACGGGACCTTAAATCCATGGTTTCCGGCTAAGCTTGTACCCTTGAAAGGACAATTGATAACCTTTAGAACTCGCCCCAACTTAAACAGAATTATAAGTTCAGGCCAATTTATGGTGCCCCTGGGAGAGGATCTTTATCGTTTAGGTTCTACCTATGAACTAAATTATTACACTGAAGCCCCGAACACTGAACCGCCCCAAGAGTTGGTTCAAGGCTTGTCGTCCTTTTGGCTACCTAAAGTTACGGAATGGGTAAAATTAGAAGCAGGGATTCGTCCTACTACTTTGGATCGTAAGCCGATTATTGGGCAACATCCGGAATGGCCAACACTATGGATTTTTAATGGGTTAGGAACCAAAGGGGTATTACAAGCTCCAGCTTTAGCTACTCAACTGGCAAATGCAATTTTAAATCAAAGCCCAGGTGAAATCCTAAGGGATTGTAATCCAAACAGAATTGCACTTCATAAGCCTTAAAATTCACTATTCTTTCGTAATTTGTAGGTAAATGGCAACGTGGCAATTGTTTCTACTCCTGTTCAAAAGAAGCACATTCGTGTTTTTGGGGATACCCATTTTATTTGCCCAATTACCTGTCAATTCCACTTTAAGAGGCTTCCCAGGAAATGGAATGCCCATTCAATGGAAATTATTTACTACCACCAATGTGGAAGTTTGGTATCCTTCAAATGCCCCTGAATTAGGCAAAAGAACCGCACAAATGGCTGAACAAGCCTTGTCAGAATATCTTAAGTCTTTAGATTATCAATTTAAAGGAAAGATTATTCTCGAAGTGTTTGCCCAACCTCATGCTCAGTGGGTATCGCCAGGATATCAATCTTTTCAATCTTTACCCCAAGGAGGGGTTACCCGATTTGGTTTAAATATTCGCCAAATATCTTATTCAGGTAGTCAGCAAGTATTGTGGAAAGAAGTTCGAAAAGAAGTTGCTGGAGCATTGATTAATGAAATCTATTTTGAAAATTCCTTATCGTTTGCTGTTCAACAACAGTTATTACAAGATATTCCAGATTGGTTCTCCACTGGTATCCCCAACTACCTTGCAACTCCTTGGAATGCAGAAGACGAAGCCAGAATGAAAAGTTTAGCAGCAAGAAAATATTTAAGCTTCGCTCAATTTTCTGAACCAGATGAAATCAATCAGACGCTTCATAAGTCGATATGGTATTTTGTTCAGGAAAAATTCGGAGCAGATAAAATATATTCAATCATGTATATGACGCGTGTGAGTCGCTCTGTTCAATCCGGAGTGATCACCGTTTTAGGAATTAGCCTCGAAACTTTTACCGAAAGATGGAGAGAGTTTTATGTACAGCGATATTTATTGGATGAGAAGGGTAGAAAAAATCTATCCAAAGAAACCAAGGAAATACAAGCCTTACCTTCCCGATACAGGTTAGTGGAAGCTTGCTTACATCCTTCCGGAGATAAAGTAGCAGCCATAGGAGAACATTTAGGTAGATTTCATGTTTTTATTACCCCTTTATCTGGTGGCAAGCCTCGAAAAATCCCTATCCATGGTGGACATCTTACCTGGTACTTACCTCCCGGTAGTCAGAATGCCCCAATGAGTTGGAATAAAAAAGGGACAGAACTGGTGGTCGCCTTACCTACCGCTGATGGACAAAAGCTATTTTATTGGAACAGCGCTATTAAAAGCCCCAAACCCCAAGATCTTCCGGTAGGTATTGATAGAATTAATTCAATTCAAGGCTCTGACCAAGGTAAACTTTTATTGTCAGCCAGCCATTTGGGACAAACTGATTTATATGTTTATTCAAAAGAATCCGGGATTGACCGAATCACCAATGATCTATATGATGAAACCGATCCTATTTGGAGTAAAGATGAAAACAGTATTTTTTTCGCGTCCTCCCGTATCCCCAAAGACCCTTTCACATCTGTTGTATCTCAACGAGATATTTTTCGCTATGATTTAAAACCCGATACGATTGCCCAAATTACTGCTACACTTGGAATTGAGGAAAAACCACTCTATCAAACCACAAGTTTTGAATTGGTTTATTTATCTGATGAAAGTGGACTGGGTAGCCTTCTCAAAAGGAATGTTTTCCTTCCGGATTCTCAATATCTAGGAAATTTTGATTTAGGAATTCGTAAGGCCGAATTGTCAGGAAATAGAATCTTATTTCAAACTTGGAACAACGGAAAAAGAACCTTGTATTGGACTGAAAACAATCTACTAACAAAACCTGCTAAAATCAAATACACACTTTGGGGTCAGCAACGAAGAGATATAACCCTTAAATCATTACCAATAGATTCCATTCCAACTCCACCCGTTGAACCAGAAACAGAAGACACACTTGCTCCCGCTCCTACTTTAATTCCCAAAGATTCTATAAAACCTGCTGCTCCGGTAAAATTTTATTTGTTTGATGAAGAAGATAGTCCCATTGATTCTACTTTTTCAAAACAGACTCCAAGTAATCAACCTATCAATTACACGAATGTTAGTCCTCCGGAAAAGATTCTTTATCCTACTGTTCAAAGATGGGATGCCTGGGAGGTAAAATCTCCCAAAGGAAAATTAAGGAACACGCAGGGACTGGTTCAAGAATTAAGAAACCAAATGGGATTTGATCCTTATTTCAGATATTATGTTCATTTAGGAGCGCAGTTTACTGACATTCATAAACATCACTTGTTGGATTTAAATTGGACTCCCTATTTTAATTATAGAAATAGTGATTTAAGGGTCAGTTATCAATATACCCGAAGAAAAATACAACCCGGGGTATCGTTTAGAAGATCTATCCGATTTTTTAATCGGGAAGATACTCAGGTACGTTATAATTTTCAGCGGTATGATGCCTGGGTATCCTCCGTTATCCTTCCACAACTTACCGTAAGTGGTGGGGTTACCCAAACCTTTTTATGGAGAAATGATGTATCTCTACCCGGAAAGCCTGAAAATTATACTGATGAGTCTCGAATACCTGGGTTAATGACTCAAATTGAGTTTCAATTCACCCAAGAAAAGGAAAATTTTAGAAAACGAGGAATTTATGCCATTGCTACTTGGCAACCTTTTTTCATTCCACAAGGGGACAAAACCAACCCTATGACGATATTTTCTGCGGACCTACGGAAATATACCACTGTATTTAAAGAAATGGTGTTTGCAACACGATTGACCGGAGGCTTTGGAACAGGAAGCAATAAACCCCTGATTTTATTGGGGGGAATTGATAATTGGCTAAATGGTAGGGTTCAAAATGCGGGAGAGATTCCTGCCCCAATGCCTGCACAAGGGTTATGGTTTATGCAGTTCCGCTCTCCTGTTCGTGGCTTTCCTTACAATGCCAGAAATGGAACACAATTTTTAGCATTTAATGGAGAATTACGTATCCCTTTACTCAAGTATTTACAAAAGGGATTAGCAGGTGGGCCACTCTATAATTTTCAATTGGTGCTATTTTATGATATGGGCACAGTATGGACAACCGGAAATCCATTTTCTCAAAAAAATCCGGTCAACACGCTGACCGTGGATAAAAATCCATTTATCATCACGGTTCAAACGTTGAAAAGCCCTTTCATTATTGGAACAGGCGGTGGATTCAGAATGGCAATCATGCGCTATATTGTTAAGTTGGATATGGCATTTGGGTTTGAGGATGGAAGCCGAACCAAACCCCAATTTTCTCTTGCCTTAGGAAAAGATTTCTAAATCCTGATGGAAGGATTTCATAAATTTGTAACCTATTGAAAAAGTACCTTTTACCGCACCTCGCCATGTTTTCCGTGGCATTGTTTTATAGTATCAATTTCTTCACAGTAAAGGTATTGTTCTTGGAAATGAGACCCTTTCCAATTTTAGCTCTCCGTTCTTTTGCTGGTCTTTTGTTTTTTGGACTTGCTTGGAGGTTTTTCAGCCGACATGAAAAAGTGGAACGTCAAGATATCCCGAGGCTAATCGCTTGTGGTATTTTTGGAATAACCCTAAATCAAGTATTTTTCCTGTGGGGATTGAGTCTGACCTCTGAATTCCATGGGGCTGTGTTAATGCTGTTAACCCCTGTTTTTGTATTTGTTTTAAATCATCTCTTCTTAGCCCGTTCTGAAAAAATAAATTGGGTACATATTGTTGGATTGATAATTAGTACAACCGGAGCTACCTGGTTAATTCTGCAAGCAGGAGCAGGCAAAAGTGCAGGGAGAGATAATTGGTTAGGGGATATTATGATCCTAGTAAATGCTGCTTCTTATGGATTGTATTTAGTTTTAGTAAAACCCTTAATCAGTAAATACAAACCCGTTACCATCCTCGCTTGGATGTTTTTGTTAGGAGGACCTATTAATATCGTTTTAGGGTTAACCACGGGTGATATGGGAAAAGTTGCCCATTTGAGTCCTGAGGCTTTGTTTGGTCTTTGGTTCCTGATTATTGGAGCTACCTTATTAGCTTACTTATTAAATGCCTGGGCTATGATTCGGGTAAGTCCGGTTTGGGTGGGTATGTATATTTACCTTCAACCTATCCTAACTTTGTTGATGTCGGCTATCTTGTGGCAAGGAAGTTTAACACTTTTAAAATTGGCGGCAGCAGTATTAATTTTTATCGGAGTTGCATTAACTACCCGAAAGCCAACTTCGCCTAAAGTTTATTCTACCTGAAAATCAATTATATAAACATTTATGTGGATGATTGTCAATTGTAAATCGCCTGTATTTCGTTACTTCAACAGAACAAGATTGAGAATTTGCCCCGTAGGTTATGGAAGATTTTGATGATTTTGCTGATGACTTCTTCAGTGAAGAAGCAAGAGAAGAGGCTCAAAGATTTGAATCAATGCTTGATAACCATCAATCATTGTTTTTCGACCTTAATACAATTGAAGAGATTTTTCACTTCTATCGCTTAAATGGAGATTTCGAAAAAGGAATCCGTTTATTAGATTTTGCTATCTCTCAACATCCTCATGAAGATGACCTTTGGTTTAAAAGGTCAGGATTATTATTTGATTTAGGAAGTTATTCCGAAGCGTTACTAAATATTGAAAATGCTTTAAAAGTACAACCAGAGTTTACCCCTTATCTATTACATAAAGCTCAAATTCTATCTTCTCAAGGGCTTTCCAGCCAAGCGATTCGTTTGCTAAAAGAAGTTGCCGACAATAGCGATTTCCCTGGGGAAGTTTATTATCAATTAGGATTAATTTATCATTCTATCCAAAGTTTTCCAGAGGCAGTAGAACATTATAGGAAAGCGATTCAAATTTCTCCTACCTATGAAGATGCCTTGTTTGAAATGGCGTATTGTTTGGAAATGGATGGAAAACCTGAGGTTGCCATAGAAGAATATTTAAAATTTTTGGATGATTCTCCCTATTCAGAGGCTGTTTGGTATAATCTAGGAATTTTATTTTCGAAAACAGGGCTACATGAAAAAGCTATCGATGCTTATGATTATGCCTTAGCCATTCGGGAAGATTTTAGTTCAGCGCTATACAATAAAGGATGTTCTTTATCGGAATTAGGAAAATTTGAAGAAGCAATTTTAGTTTTTATTGATGCCCTTCAACAAGATAAAACAGATACGGGAATCTTATTTTCAATTGCTGATTGTTACGAACAATTAGAAGATTACTCCACCGCCAGGTTTTATTATCGCAAATGTGTTTCCTTTTCTCCTGAAATGACAGATGCCATTTATGGAATTGGATATACGCTCGAACAAGAAAACCGGCATTTTGAAGCCATTCACTACTACAGAAAAGTTACCGGGTTAGATGAAAATAATTTTGACGCCTGGCTGAGTCTTGCTTTTTGTGAATATGAAGTGGGAAATGAACAGTCCGCTTATGATGCACTTAAAACAGCCATTCGATTGAACCCTTCCGATTTAGGGATGTGGATTGATTGGGCGCAAACTTTACAAGCAGAAGGAAAAACTGAAAATGCAAGGGATATGGTTCAGGAAGCCATCACCTTAAATCCGGAATATCCTGAACTGTTCTATTTATTTGCAGGATTATCCTTCAATTTAGGACGGTCAAAAGAAGGAATGGTATATCTTGAAAACGCTTTGTTAATGGATATCTCTAAATTTCCATTTATGTTTGAACAATTTCCTGATCTCAAAAAGGATTCTTCTATTCTTGCGCTAATCCAACAATATCAAAGAAAATGAATTTTGAATTAAAACAAGTTCCGCACAGATCCGCAAAACCAAGATCTGCAGGCGTTACTATGGCTATGGACAAAGGTCTAAGCGCTAGAGAAGCTGAGGATTTTATCAGCGTAGCGGGAGCCTACACCGATTTAATCAAATTAGGCTGGGCCACCTCTTACGTAACTGGGGATTTAGATCGAAAGATCGCAGTTTATCAACAAGCAGGAATTCCATTTTATTTCGGTGGAACCTTATTCGAAGCATTTTTGATTCGTAATCAATTGGATGACTATAAACGCCTAATGGAAAAGCATAAGGTGGGATTTGTAGAAATTTCCGACGGATCTATTGATATGGAAGAAAAAGACAAGCTAAAATATATCCGTGAATTTGCTCAAAACTTTACTGTTCTTTCAGAAGTAGGAAGTAAAGATGCCAATAAGGTTTTAGCCCCTTATCAATGGGTGGAAAAAATGAAACAAGAGCTGGAAGCTGGGGCTTGGAAAGTAATTACCGAAGCAAGAGAAGGCGGAAATGTTGGCGTGTTTCAATCCTCCGGAGAAGTGAAAGGGGGATTAATTGAAGAAATTCTTCATAATATTCCAAAAGAAAAAATCTTATGGGAAGCTCCTAAAAAAGAACAACAAGTTTTCTTTATTAAAGCCTTAGGAAATGAAGTTAATCTCGGAAATATCTCACCGAACGAAGTGATTCCTTTGGAAACCCTTCGTTTAGGATTGCGAGGAGATACTTTTCATCTGTTTTTATAAGCATATACTGATGCCATTTTTTGTCCCCTCCCTCAAATCCAGTCGGAAGTATCTACCCCTATCTTTTGAACTCCAAACTGTTGAACAACTTGAATCGGTGGTCTATCCCTTAGTGGATAGACCACTATCTGATGATGCTTCTTTTCATCAATGGATTCAAGATTGGAATGAAGTGGTTTGCTGTGTTTTGGAAGAAATGGCCAAAAGATATATTGATTCTACCTGCGATACCCGGGATGAAGCCAAACAAAAAGCCTATGAATTTATCATTCAATCTATTTTACCGGTTTTTAGCTTAACTACTGAAAAACTACATCAAAAGTTATTGGCATTTCCCGGACTTTCAGAATTAGAAAAAAAGACCGAATGGCATATTTTGATTCGAAATATCCGAACAGCTACTGAACTTTTTCGGGAAGAAAACATTCCATTACAAACCGAGATTTCTACCCTCGCCCAACAATTTGGGGTGATTAATGGGGAAATGAGCATTGAATGGGAAGGACAAACCCTTACGCTACAACAGGCAGCTCGCCTGATGAAAAACAAGGACAGAAGCCTTCGGGAAAACGCTTGGCGTAAAATGACAGAACGAAGGCTTCAAGACTCCCAACGCCTGGATGACTTGATGGATCAACTCCTTAAACGTCGTCATCAAGAAGCATTACAAGCAGGCTTTGAAAATTATGCTGTCTATAAGTTTAAGGAATTAGGCAGATTTGATTATACTCTCCAAGATTGTTTTACTTTTCACGACTCGGTTGAGAAAGTAATCACGCCTATTAATCAACAACTTCTACAAGAAAGAGCTGCAATATTAAATCTTACCCGCACGCGTCCCTGGGATTTGGCAGTAGAACTTTATAGCGATACGCCCTTACATCCCTTTTCAAATGGGAAAGAACTTGCGGATAAAGGCATTGAAATATTTGGTTTGCTTTCCCCTGATTTAGGAGAAATGTTAAATGTCCTTAAAACCATGGGGCATCTAGATTTAGATTCTCGTCAAGGAAAAGCTCCAGGGGGATATAACTACCCTTTAGCTGAAACTGGGGTACCCTTTATTTTTATGAATGCAGCCGGAAGCGACCATGATGTTGCAACGTTAATGCATGAAGGAGGACACGCCATTCATTCTTTGGTAACCCATTCCTTACCCTTACAAGCTTTCAAAGAAACCCCCAGTGAAATCGCAGAACTTGCTTCCATGAGCATGGAGTTTCTTACCCGAAAATATTGGTCAGTGTTTTATCCTAATCCACGGGAATTAAATGTTGCGCTTATTGAACATCTACTCGATGCCCTTTCTACCGTAACTTGGATTGCCACCATTGATGCCTTTCAACATTGGATGTACACCCATCCAGGTCATACCTCCGCACAAAGAGATGAAGCTTGGAGAAATTTATATTATCGCTTCCAAGGAAAGTTTACGGATTGGACAGACCTCGACAAATCTTTAGATAAATTGTGGCAAAAACAATTACATCTTTATGAGGTTCCATTTTATTATATCGAATATGGTTTCGCTCAATTAGGTGCATTGGCTATTTGGAAAAAATTTCAGGAAAATCCAGATCAAACCATTTCCGATTATTTAAATGCATTACGTTTAGGATATACCCGAACCATCCCCGAAGTATATGCTGCTGCAGGTATTCGGTTTGATTTTTCTCATGCCTATATCCTGGAATTAATGGAATATGGACTTGCGGAATATCGAAAATTGGCTACTCAACTTAGCTAATTTATTTATTCAACCCTAGATTTTTAATTATCCTCTGAATAAGTCTGATTTTTTAATTATTAATTAATTCCATTAATTTACAGGTGAATTAATTAATGTTAATTATCCGATGAAAATTATTTGTGTTGGCCGAAATTATGCCGATCACGCTAAGGAACTTCATAACCCAGTTCCTACTGAACCTGTAATATTTATAAAGCCTGACACCGCCGTATTAAAACCCGGAGAAGATTTTTATCTACCTGATTTTGATCCTGAAATTCATTTTGAATGTGAAGTGGTGTATAGAATTTGTAGAGAAGGGAAAAACATTCAACCCTCTTTCTCTACTACCTATATTGATAGTGTAGGATTAGGAATAGACTTTACCGCAAGAACCTTGCAAGAAAATGCAAAACAAAAAGGATTACCCTGGACACTTGCGAAAGCATTTAATGGGTCAGCGCCCATCTCCACCTTTAGTCCTATTGCCAATTATTCCAACTTGCAGGATATTCATTTTGAATTAAAAGTAAATGGAATATCCCGCCAAATAGGACATACACAAGATCAAATATTTTCCATAGAATTTTTGATCAGCTTTATTTCTAAATATTTTTTATTAAAAACCGGTGATTTAATATTTACGGGAACCCCTGCAGGGGTAGGAAAAGTAAATATTGGAGATCATTTAGAAGGATATTTATCTGGAGAGAAAATATTAGATTTTCATGTTCGGTAAATTCAGATGGATTTTTCTATTCTTATTTTTATCTGCTAATTTATCTGCCCAACCTTCCTGGGGATTCCCAACTAAAAATATTCCCGATTTATCCGGAGGATTTGCAGATCTTAGAAATAATCATTTCCATACTGGAATAGATATTAGAACCGGAAGTAAAATTGGTATTCCGATTTATTCAATTTCCAATGGCTGGATATATCGAATAAGAGTTAGTCCTTGGGGATTTGGTAACACTTTATATATTTATCATCCCACTGGAAACATAAGTGTTTATGCCCATCTGAATTCTTTTATTGCTTCTATTTCAGATAGCATTTTTAATCGCCAACAATTAGAAAAAAAAGGGCCAGTAGATTGGTATCTTTCCCCTAATTCTTTTCCAATTTATAAAGGTCAATTAATAGCTTATTCTGGAAACACAGGCCAATCTGGTGGTCCTCATCTACATTTTGAAATTCGTTCCGAAGAACCGCAAATTATAAATCCGCTAAATTATTACGCTAAATTATTTAAAGATACTATCCGACCTCAACCCTTAGGCGTTCGTTTTATTCCCTTAGGCGTAGGTGCAGAAATTAATGGAAAAGATAAAGCCCTATTTAAAAAACCTCTTGGAAAAGCAGGACAATATTATATTTCAGATACGCTCTCCATTACTGGAAATATTGGAATTGAAATAGAAGCTATTGATAAAATAAAATTTCAGGGTTTTTCCTTTAATATGCCTTATATAGAATTATTTCTGGATGACACTTTAATTTATTGTTCTCGAATTGATAGTTTTAATTTTGATCAAAAACGAGAAATAAATGCACATATAGATTATCCCGAATTCCAATTAACCCAACATAAATGGCAAAAATGTTTTGCACAACCGGGCATTACCCTTAATTCATGTGCATCGCCCTTTTATTCAGGTAGAATTCAGATTAATGATCCTCAAGTGCACATCTATAAAATAAAATTGGAAGATAAATTTGGAAATAAATCTGAAATTAAAGGATACTTAAAAAAAGCAATCTTAGTAAAAGAATATATTTTTCAACCTAATTCAGACCTACCCTTTGTCTCAACTACTATCCGGCGCAACCTAATACAATTGAGGGTCTCCCCTGCTTCTGCTGAATTGGCGAATCATTGGGAAATGAAAACAACTCAAAATTCAATTCTTAAATTAGGCACTCCGAACCGAATTATTTCTAATGAAATAATCTGGGATATTAATATTCATGACTCAATAATTCCAAAAATATTTCAGCACTCCAGTGGAATTAAATCTAATCCCTTATCTATCGTAAAAATTATTAATCCTCTAGAACATACTTATTGGAAACACGGAAATTTATCCTTGAATATTCCACCCAAAAGTTTGGCAGACACTTTTGCATTAGAAATAAAAGAGATGCCCACAATTCTGAATACCATAGGCGCATCCTGGAAAATAGGAAATGCGGAGGAACCTCTGATTAGACCTATAACATTATCCATGCGTACTCCATTAATAAATTTAGATAGTAACCAATGTTACATTTCTAAGGTAAATGCAACTTCGAGTTTTAAGAAAAAAGAAGGTACCTATTTTGCACAGGATAGTTTCTTTATTTCCTTACAAGAATGGGGGAATTATGCTTTAGTGTGTGATACTTTAAGTCCTGAAATTAAATTTATTAATTATAAACCAGGTATTCCCATATCTTCCAAAGTTCCCATTCGAATTAAAGTAAGTGATAGAGATGCCGGATTAGCAGATGAAAAAACACAGGTTATGGCCGGTGAAAAATGGATACCTGTAATTTTAGATGCCCGAACCGAAGAATATAAAATTCCGTATTCCGCCCTGCCGAAGGGTAAATATTCCCTTATTATTCAAGTTTGGGACAAAGCAGGCAATTCAGCAACCGCAAATTATTCTATTTTGAATTGAACTTTGTTTAACTTGAATTTGTAAACTTTTCAATTACCTAAAACCATTTCTATATGCCAGAATATTTAACCCCCGGATCCCAAGCCCCTGATTTCTCTGCTAAAGATCAAGATGGACAAACCCAATCCCTTTCCGCTTTAAAAGGCTCTAAAGTAGTATTGTATTTTTATCCCAAAGACGATACCCCAGGATGTACCAAACAAGCCTGTAATATCCGCGATAATTATTCTGCCTTAACCGAAAAAGGCATAAAATTATTTGGAGTAAGTGTAGATGATGAAAAATCACATCAAAAATTTATTCATAAATTTTCTTTACCCTTTCCGTTATTAGCAGATACCGAACATGATATTGTAAATGCATACAAAGTTTGGGTAGAAAAAAACATGTATGGGAAAAAATATATGGGAACTGCACGGGTTACGTATTTAATTGATGAAAAAGGTATTATTTCTCATGTGATTGAAAAAGTGGATGTAGAAAATCATACAGAGCAGATTTTAAAATTAATTTCCTGATTATTTCTTTAATTCCGGTAAGGATTTAATAATTAGATTAAATTTATAAAATTACCCATCCATAAGGGGAACTGAAATTCAGCAGTTTCCCTTTTTTTTGAAATAATAATTATCCCAAATAATACTTTTGCATTATTTTCTGAATTAATTCATACAATTGTTCGGGGGAATATTTTCTCCAGTTTAATTCATCTATTTCTGCACTCCAGCCTAACCAGGCAGATATTCCATATTGCATAAATTCCTGCAGAACGATGGGCCGGGCACGCAGTAAAAAAATCCAGCCTTCTTCCCAGGTTTCATGAAAATCGGCATAATAATCATCTGAGGAAACATACACATTAAACACATTTTCGCAGACTAAAATAAATCGGAAAATCCCTTCTGCTCCTAATAAATCTAAACAATGTTCTCTTAATAATCGAAAATCATTAAAATGTAAATCGTTCCATTCTCCAATTAATTCCAATATTGCAAATCCTTGGGTATAATCGGCAAATAATATTTTAACCAATAAACTTTCGGAATCAATATCTTCCCATAAAGGATGTGTTGGTAAATTATAAATCTTCCGATCAAATTGAAATAAATTATGTTCTACTCCATAAAAAGGAGATAATTCATCCTTCTCTGGATCATACCAATGCAGCCAACCATAAAAGGGTTCGGTGTCTATCATACAAATTTCGAGTGCAAAATTAAGAGATAGTCACAGTCAAATTAAATTAATTAATACATAATCTAATAAGGTGTTAATATTGAGGCATGAATTCAAAAATTGCCCATATTGCTTTATTTACCTCTGGGGGAGATTCTCCAGGAATGAATGCTTGTATACGAGCTGTGGTTCGTACTGGATTATTCCATGGCTTAAAAGTATCTGGAATTATTCGAGGGTATGATGGACTAATTGAAGGATTAATTCAACCCCTGAATTCTCATTCGGTATCGAATATTATTCAAAGGGGGGGTACTATCTTAAAATCAGCCAGGAGCCAACGTTTTATGACCTCCGAAGGTAGAAAAATGGCAGCAGAGCAATTAAAAAATCATCAAATAGATGCCTTAATTGCCATCGGTGGAAATGGAACTTTTACGGGAGCGGAAATTTTTTATCGCGAACATCAAATTCCTTGTATCGGAATTCCGGGAACCATTGACAATGACTTATACGGTACCGATTTTACCTTAGGGTTTGATACTGCGGTTAATACTGCCATGCAGGCGATTGATAAAATTAGAGATACTGCGGATTCCCATAATCGTTTGTTCTTTGTAGAAGTTATGGGGCGAGATGCAGGATTTATCGCTACCTGGAGTGGATTGGCCTCAGGGGCAGAAGCTATTTTGGTGCCTGAAATCCCGACGCATTTGGAGGATTTAATCACCAAACTTGAAACCGGATGGAAACGCCAAAAGTCTTCCAGTATCATCATTGTTGCAGAAGGAGATGATGCCGGTGGGGCTTATGAAATAGCCAATAAAGTAAAGGAACGTTTTCAGCATTACGAGATTAAAGTATCTGTGCTCGGCCACATGCAACGGGGGGGGAGCCCAACCTGCTTTGACAGAGTGCTCGGCGGAAGACTAGGCGCCGCTGCCGTAGAAGGAATTATGGCCGGAAGATTTAATGAAATGGCAGGATTAATCAATGGAGAAGTGGTATTTACCCCATTCATTCAAGCAATACAACATGAATTACGTATTCGCACCGAATTAATTAATCTCGGGGAAATGTTAGCCTCTTAATCTTCTTACTTCTGAGAATTAGTAATTTTATTTACCTTTTCTTATGTCGGTTTATTCAGGTTTATACAATTCTTTACTTCAAGCCTCTAATCATTCAGCAATAATCTGTAGAGGAGAATCTTATTCTTATGAATGGTTATCTAAACGAGTTGGGTTTTTATCAAATTGGATGCTTGAAAACACCCAAGTTCAACAACCGATTGTATTATATTGCCCTGACCATCCTGACACCTATGCTTTATTGATCGCTTGTCTGCTTACGCAACGAATTCCTGTTCCTCTACATCCAGGCCATCCTATTGATCGAAACCAAAGAATCCTCAACCAGATAAATCCGGATTGGATAGTATCTCCTATCCCCTTTACAAATTCCATTACCCCTCCCGAAGGATTTCAACCTTTATCCCCTGACTTTTCTGTCCCGCCTGAAAATAATATCGCTTATCTATTATTTACCTCCGGAAGTACGGGTCAGCCGAAAGGTGTGATGATTTCCTGGAAAGCCTTACAAGCTTTTTTTGAAGCTGTATCTCAAGAAGAAATTAAGGTAGATGCGAAAGATCGGGTATTACAAATGTTTGATCTCACCTTCGACTTATCCTTTTTTAGCACCTTGCTTCCTTTAATTTCCGGAGCAACTTTGGTGACCGTTCCTGAGGATGAAATCAAAGCTTTTGCGATTGCTCGTTTATTAGAAGAGGAAAATATTACCGTTGCACTGTTGGTTCCTTCTATCCTGAATCTTTTATATCGGTTTATGGAGGATTTACATTTCCCCGACTTACGTGAATCTTTGTTCTGTGGGGAAGCCCTGAATGTAAAGCCCACCTTAGCCTGGAAAAATTGCATCCCGAACGCAACCCTCAGAAATGTGTATGGACCAACCGAAGCAACCATTTTTTGCAGTACTTATACCCTGCCGGAAAATCCCGAATATTGGGAACATCAGTTGGGTATTATCTCCATTGGGAAACCGATGCCTGGAACTAACTTTACATTAAACCCTGAAACCGGTGAGCTAATGATTGGGGGAAATCAATTATTTTCCGGTTATTGGAAAGACGCAGCAAAAACAAACGATAAACTAATTTACTATAATGATAAACTCGTTTATCGTTCCGGGGATAGGGCTGTTCTTCAAAATTCCCATTGGCTGTTTACGGGAAGATTAGATCATCAGGTTAAAATTCAAGGGTATCGAATTGAATTAGGAGAAATAGAATTTCAATTAGGGGAGATAATAGGGAACCGGCTTGGGGCAGTGCTGGCAATTCCGGATACGGTTGGCAACCTGGAACTACATGCGTTTATTGAAGGGGAAGAGACACATCCGGAAAGATGGAGAAATCCGCTGGCAGAAAAAGTTCCGGCATACATGGTACCTCATCATTGGCATGGAATATCTGAATTCCCTTTAAATGTGAATGGCAAGATAGATCGGCAGGCATTACAGAATTTAAAAATACATGGGTGAAGCAACAATTCGTAAGGCTATGGAGTCCGATATCCCCTGGCTTTGTAAGGCCATTGTGGCTGCCGAGGGAGGAAGCACCGGTGTAATTCCCTGGTGCGCCTTGTTTCAGTGGACGGAAAACACTTTTGTTCAATGTTTATCTGAAATACTAACGGAAGATATAATCGGACAAGAATGGGCGTATTCTCAATTCTATATTTTAGAGCGGCAAGGGATACCCATTTCTACTTTGAGTGCCTGGCAGGAAGGGGAAGGCATGCAAGCTTCTGCTATGATTAAAGCCATGATTCTGAAAAGCTTTGTGGACAGTCAAACCATAGCCAATGCCAGTGAACGGATACAACGATTTCAATCTTTGAAGTTGGATCGCACACCTGGTTTTTTACAATTGGAAAGTATTTATACCAATCCAGAAGCCCGCAAAGAGGGCAATCTTCAGGCCTTATTAAATTATGTAATTACACAATTTCCCCAAGAGACTTCAATTGAAATTCAGGTAAGCAACCAGAACGTAGGTGCGATTCAATCGTATTCCCGCTTCGGATTTATTGAAACCAATCGTGTGTGCAGTGAAGACCCCAACATTGAAGAATTATATCCCGGGAAATGCAGAGTATCTATGGTGAAGAGGGCTGAACAACAGATTAGTTGGATAATGTATCAATCCAAGGGTGAGGTAAATGGATGAAACGGATTATTTTATTTCACGCTGTGAAATCCTTAAATCCGTTTAATGTCTTGTTGCATCCCAATACCCAATACCTTATATGCCGTTTGTAAATTTGCGCTTGATGAAAATTTAGGTCAAGATTACAAATACATCAACCTATAAACGTAAATCATACCTAAAGAGGCGAACCTTTACTATTTAATACCCCTGCGGAGCAACCTCAGAGAACCTTTATAAATTGGTGAACGAAAATGGTAAATTTGTTATCAAAACTCACTATCGGAAAAAGAATAATACCAAACCGGTTTTGCAGGCACCCAACTTTAATCTATACATGACCCATCCGCTATTATCCCAACTTACCCCCATCTTCAGAAAAATATTCTCTGAACCTGATTTAGAACTTACCCTTACCTTAACCGCTAACGATGTAGCAAAATGGGATTCCCTTACCCATCTTACCTTAATTAATGAAATCGAAAAACACTTTAACCTGAAATTTAAACTTCGGGAATTAACCTCTCTCAAAAATGTAGGTGACCTGGTTCAATTGATAGAATCCAAACTTAATCCCTGATCATGCCTGCACGTTCTGCAGTTTATACCTTATTAGGCGTGGGTCTGCTCCTGGGTTTGTTTCGATTTATTTTTCGGGATAATAAACATATACACTTTCCGGACCTAAGCCTGAATTGGGAAAAGGCACAAGTGGCTGCCCAACAAAGTGCAACCAGCGATAGCCTTATAAAACAATATAGTTCTTTGTCTGAAACAGAAGCGGTCATCACTCCTGATACCAGCGCGGTTGCATCTGAGTATACGGCTGGGTTTCTGCTGAACCCTGACCATAATTCCAGCACAGCCCTGTTTCCCTTTTATCAAGCCTTACAAAAATATTCCGAAGGAACGCCCATCCATATCGGGCATTATGGGGATTCCCAAATTGAAGGGGATCGAATCTCAAGTCCGCTTCGAAAATTATTTCAAAAACAATTTGGGGGAAAAGGGATTGGGTTTATCCCTATGTCTGACCCGGCTTCGGTATATCTTTATGACAGAAAAGGCTCCTTAAACTGGAAGCGGCATACGGTTTTTCAACAAAAACTCAGTACAGGAGAATATGGATTGTCCGGTACCGCCTTTCGATTTGAACGCACAATACTTAAAGAGTCTATATCCCCCGATAGCATACGCACTCAGGTAATTGATGGGGGAAGTGCTTTTGTTCAGCTGCATTTTTTACCCGAAGTAAGATACGACACTGCAGTGTTGAATTATGGAAAAGTAACCGATCCTTGTGGCGTAAAACTATGGTCCGGGGATTCTCTAATCACCACGTTTTCCCTTACGGGTACTGAGCTTTGTAATACATGGGTATTGCCCATCTCACCTAATTCCCGTAAGGTTAAATTAGAATTTCAATCCTCACGTTCTCCCGTTTTTTATGGAATCAATACGTATTCAAGTCAAGGGGTTTATTTGCATAATTTTGGAATACGTGGACACAGTGGAGAAGGTCTGCTTAAAATCCCATCCGAAATTATTCAAACCCAAGGAAAGCCATTTAAATTAATGATATTACAATACGGCAATAATGCCATTCCTTATTTAGATTCCCCAGAAGAATGTAAACAGTTTGAAGAATTGTATTATTCCATCTTTGTCCGCTTAAAACGCCTGCTTCCTGAAACTTCAATATTGGTAATTGGTGTGGGGGATATGGTGTTAAGAGAGGGCGGAAAGGAAAATGATTATCCCTTTTTGGTGAAGTTTAGAGATGCCCAAAAATCTGCTGCGGTGCGCGCAGGTTGTGCTTTCTGGGATTTATATGCAGCTATGGGAGGAGAGCGATCTCTGCTTACTTGGCATGAACAAAAATTAGCATCCTTAGATGGACATTTAAGCCCCAATGGACAAGCCTTAATTGCCCGTAAACTCTATGAAGACTTGATGCAAGGCTATCAACTATACCTTCAAACTCAATCCCCCTCCCGTTGATGTCTTTACTCTATTGTTGGTTATGGATGTTTCAATGGGTCTTAGGATTAGGGTATTCTAATGCTCAGCCTCTTTCCCTTGAAATCACCCGACCCGGTGACTCTTTGTATATTAAGTCAAGAGAAGGATATAGCCGTAAATATCCCTTTATTCGATATGCTCAAAACTCACTGGAATGGGATAGTCCAATTGCACTGGAAAAATTTTTTACTGCATTAGAATCCTCCAATCAAAAGAAAGTAAAGGTCCTGCATATGGGCGATTCGCATGTGCAAGCAGATTTTTTCACTGGGGTGTTACGGCAAAAAATGCGGGCAACCTTTGGATCAGGAGGTAGAGGATTTATCTTCCCTTATGCCTCCGCAGGAACCCATAGCACCATGGATTATAGAACGTCTTCCTTTGGGTATTGGAGATATGCCAAAAACATTCAAACAACCCCCGATTTTACGTTAGGTCTTTGCGGTGTTACTATTTATACGGAAGATGTTTCAGCAGGATTTAAGATTGAATTTAGAGAGGGGTTTTTACATCCTGAAGATCGTATCCTAAAAATTTATGGTGATAGAAATGATCATTCCTATGATCTGCTGGTATGCCTTCCTTCTGGTGACACCTTATGGGTTCCCATGGAAACCGAAGATGGAAAACCTTATGCCCAAGTTCGTTTGCCCTATGCTCCCAGTTCATTTACCATAAGGCTATCTGCAAGAGATGAAAATGCAGCGTATTTTCAATGTTATGGGTTATCCTTAGAAAATACAGATACCACCGGAATGTTATATGCAAGTGTAGGAATTAATGGAGCAGGATATACCAGCTTATTGCGTCAAGGCTTAATGCCAGAACAACTTCGAGAATTGAATCCTGATTTGGTAGTAATTGATTTAGGGGCAAATGATTTTTATCCCCGTGTGATGGATCAACCCGTGTTCGAAGATAATCTCAGGAACTTAATCAACATCATGCGTGCGGTTTGTCCGGGTATATCCATTTTAGTTACCTGTTCTCAGGATGTATATTGCCGGAAAAAGAATGTGGCGGAATGTAAACGTTTTGCCAGCGTTGCCCGAGCCATTGCCTTTGAAAAAGATTGTGCCTTTTATGATTATTATCAGGTGAGTGGTGGCCAATATGCCATGCAAAAATGGTATCAACAAAAACTTGCGAAACCCGACCGGGTACATCTTACGGTTAGTGGATATGAACTGAAAGCAGAATTATATTTTAACGCTTATTTGTATGCCTACCGTCAATGGTTATCCAATGCTTCAAGCTCTTTTGTTCTTAAGGAACCTATTCCCAATACTGAGTTTCCCACCTCTTCTACCCCTGAACTTAAAGAGCTTATCAAAACCCCTACTCCTACTACAACTTCAACCGCTACTTGGAAGATGCATACTGTAAAATCAGGAGAAACCTTAAGTGAAATTGCGGAAGTTTATCATACTACCGTTTCTCAGCTAAAATCCTGGAATGGCATCACTTCAGATCGGTTAAAAATCGGACAAACCCTGAAGGTAAAAAAAGAGGTAATTCCTGCAAAACCTGCCCCACTTAAAAGTGCGCGCCCAGTCCCGGTTCCTCGAACTCCCTATATTGTAAAGAGTGGAGATAATCTTTGGGAGATTGCCAAGAAATTTCAAGTAACTGTGGAAGAAATTCGCAAGCTGAATGGACCTGGCGCCGAAGACCTTCACCCAGGAGATAAATTAATTTTGCCCTGATGATCCCCTTACATTTTTCCTCCCCTCAGTTTATATTCTTATTTACTATTATCCTGGCGGTGCTTGCCTTTGGGGTGAAAAGTGTTAAGCTGCGAAATGTAATTTTATTAGGCTTTAGCCTACTCTTTTATTTTTCTTTCTCAGGATATTGGGTGGTGCTGTTAGCAGGTCTTGCGTTGGCAGACTTTGTACTGGTGCAGCAGATGGTGAAGGCAAATGATAAACAACGAGATTATCTACTTTGGTTATCATTTTTACTGAACATTGGCACTTTATTGATTTTTAAATATACCTGGTTTTTCACGGATACGGTACTCAGTTTTCAAGGAGCTTCCGCTCCGCTTTGGCTGAAATGGGTTGCGCCGATTGGATTATCCTTTTATATTTTTAAAAATTTCAGCTATACCCTCGATGTACATCGGGAAGAAATCATACAACCTGAGAAAAACTTCCTTACGTATCTATTATATGTATCCTGGTTTCCGAATGTTTTAGCAGGACCTATTTCCCGTGCTACTGAATTATTGCCTCAATTTAATACTTTGCAAAAACCCAATACTACTGAGGCGGGAGAAGGGTACTTTTTAATTACAGTAGGGATCTTACAAAAATACTGGTTAGCCGATGCCTTAGGGATGAATTGGGTGGATAGGGTGTTTGATAATCCCGGTTTGTTTTCGGGGATGGAACATCTGTTTGCTGCTTATGGATGGTTGTTTCAACTCTATCTGGATTTTGGGGGATATTCCTTGTTGGTCATGGGAATAAGTTTATTATTAGGGATACGTCTAAGCCCTAATTTCGACAGGCCTTTACGATCCTTAAGCCTCTCTACTTTTTGGAAGCGTTGGCATATTTCTATGTCGCAATGGTTCAGAGATTATGTATTTACGCCTTTAAATTTTAATTGGAGAAGTTGGGGAAGATGGGGCGCGGGCCTATCGGTATTGCTTACTTTTATTTTATCAGGATTATGGCATGGCCCAGCATGGACGTATATCTTATGGGGTGGTTTACATGGAATTTGGTTAGCTGGGGAGATTCTATGGAGGACTCCGATTCAGTCATTTTTTTCCTTTTTACCAAAACAACTTTTTAATTGTTTCGCCTGGTTCCTTACCTTCCATGTGGTAGTTTTTACTGCCCTTATTTTTCGCACCACTGATATAACTTCTGCGATGTATATGATGGAAAGTATGTTCTCTCGTTTTCAAGGACATTTATTTTTCACTTGGATAGAAACCTATCGTTGGCCCTTAACCTGCTTAGGGGTAGGGGCTTTATTTGAATTTTTACCCGGAAAGATATTTAGTTGGAGTCAACAACAATTTATTCGAATAGGATGGATGGGTCAGGCAATTGTAATTGCCTTACTTTTAATTTGGGTATTTCAAGAAACCCAGGGGCCTAGTGTGCCTTTCCAATATCTTGAATATTGATAAACTGCTATTTCTAAATCCTTAACTTTACCTATGCGGTTTTCTTTTCCTCTGCATGCCCGCATATTTGTCGGGATGATCACCGGTGCGGCGCTGGGGTTGATTTGTCGTCAAGCAGACCTCCCTGCGGAGACCTTACAATTTATCATTGCCTGCTTAAAACCGGTTGGTGATATTTTTTTACGGATGATCTTTATGATGGTCATTCCCTTAATTTTCTCAGCCCTAACCTTAGGAGTGGCAGAATTAGGAGACCTCAGAAGAATTGGTAGAATTGGCATGAAAACCCTGGGATATTCTATTCTCATCACCGGGATATCTGTACTCATTGGCATCACGATGGTAGAAATATTCAGACCTGGTGATGGAATGTCGGAAACGGACAGAACTACTTTGTTACAGCAATATGCAGGCAATTATCAAAAGGTTAAAGAAAACGTTACCGTAGCGCAAGCTCAGGCTCCCGGCGACCTGATTACCAAAATCGTTCCCCGCAATCCATTGGAAGATATGGTTCGAGCCTTTGACCCTACTTACACTGGAGGCGGTTTGCTCGCAGTGATGTTTTTATCCGTAATGATGGGCATTGCCTTATCTAGTGCCGATCCGGATAAAACGCAAACCTTTCGAAAGTTTTTGGAGGGGTTGTATGAAATCGTGATGAAGATCATTGGCTATGCCATGCAATTGGCACCCTTCGGGGTAGCCGCTTTGCTGTTTCAGCTTACGGCAAACCTAGGGTATGGGGTTTTGTTAATGATCTTAAAATATGTCATTCTGGTATTGGTCGCTTTAGCGATTCACCAGTTTGGCACTTATAGTTTAGCAGTTAGATTTTTAGGAGGGATGAATCCGATCTTCTTTTTTAAGAACATTCGGGAAGTTATGCTGACGGCCTTTGCCACCAGTTCGAGTAATGCTTCTTTACCCGATGCCATCAGGGTTACGGTAGAGAAATTAAAAATCCCCAGAGAGATCGCCAACTTTGTATTAACCGTAGGAAGTACCGCCAATCAAAATGGAACCGCTTTATATGAAGGGATTACCGTTTTGTTTTTAGCGCAATGTTTTGGGGTAGATCTTACCCTCACCCAACAAATTACAGTTGTAGTGATGTCGGTGCTTGCAGGCATTGGTACTGCTGGCGTTCCAGGGGGGTCTTTACCTTTAATGGTTACCGTTTTGATGTCGGTCGGAATACCCGGGGAAAGTATAACCTTGATTTACGGGGCTGATCGTATCTTGGATATGAGCCGTACCGTACTAAATGTAACCGGAGATATTACTGCAGCCGTAGTGATTAATCGCTCGGAAAAAGCCACACTTGCTGAACCATGAAATTGCCCTGGAACCCAACATATCCCAGGTTAGAGGAAATCCATAAAGTATTACTCGTAAGGCAAGACCGAATTGGAGATGTAATCCTAACCTTACCCTTAGTTACCGAATTGAAAAAGCTGGCACCGCATCTACAAACGGAGGTGCTGGTTACCCCTTATACACAACCATTAGCCGAATGTTTTGTAGGAGTGGATAAGGCTTGGGCATTACCACTTGAAAAAGATTGGAAATCATTTAGTAAAGAAATTTATAACCAAAATTATGATTTGGTGATAGTACCCAATTCTAAGTCTAGAATTGCAACGTTGGTGTACGAAGCTAAAATTCCATTTCGGATGGGACCCGGATTACGTTGGCATGGATGGAGATATAATTTACCACTGTATCAAAGTCGGAAACGCCCAGTTTGTAATGAATTAACCTATAATCTTCAATTATTATCTCCCTGGAGATTGTTACCTGAAAATGAAAATATATCCTTTCCATTTACCTTACCAGTAGCCTCAATTAATAGGGTTAAACAATTTATACAGGAGCAATCCCTAAATTCATTTATTATTATTCATCCTGGAAGTGGGGGTTCTGCGATTGATTTACCAATAGATATTTTAAAAACAACCATTAGACAATTACCGGGAGATAAAAAAATTGTAATTACCGGAGGGCCCTCAGAAAAAACATTAGGCGATTCCTTACAAGCATTAGATACTAACCGAATTTATAATACTGCTGGAATGTGGAATTTAACCGAGTTAATGGCGTTAATCTCGTTCAGTTCTTTTTTTATTGGAAATAGTTCAGGCCCATTACATATTGCCAGAGCCTTTAATGTTCCCCTCTTGGGATTTTATAGCACCTATCCTGCTTGTCATCCGATTCGTTGGGGCCCTTACCAACAAGAAAAAAGAAATACCTTATTACCACCTCACGAATCCTTTGATACTTTTTGTGTAAATAAAAAAACATCTCAACAAAACTTCCAATCTATCAAGCCAGAAAGTATAATCCAAAAATTAATAGAATTAGGGTTTAATTAATTGTTGGTTGGAAATTTTTTAGAAAAAAATGGCACAACATACTACTGTTAAACTTTGCTAAAAATAGAAATCTTTCATTAGCGTTGACAAAAATCAAGCAACCTTATTTTATTCTTGCAGGTGCGGACACCTGTGAGGGCAAGGAGGGATAGGCAGGTATTTATCTTACATCTGTTACCAGTTCCTTATTGCAAAAGGGAGAAACCTTTTGCTTCAAATTCCGTTTGGGTACATGCGAACCCAACAGAATAAAATTTTATAAATGCTTACCCGAAGTATTACCGTAATCCTTTTGTTTTTTGTGTATAAAACAACTCTCAGTCAACAAAATTTATTCAATATTCCTTCCGGAGATATCACGTATAAAAAGAAATTCTTTTATCAACATCAATTAAATACCTATTCCAATAAGGTAGAATCCAAAGCACATTTTGTCTATTGAGTAGGTAAAGGATGGGATGCCGGGGTAAACCTGGTAGGTAAAGGACTTTATTTTTCGCCTCAATGGAGATCTTTATATAATAGTGATCCTGGCGAAGGTGCATTATATCCCATAATTTTAGGTACCCTTCAAAAAAAATTTAAATTAACCAAACTATTGGATGTAAATCTGGGTACGCAAAGTGGAATAAATATTAGTAATAAAATAAAGAAAAAAAGAATTAATTACTTTAATTATTGTATTGGGGTATTTCATTTTATGAAACATAAAAGCAGAATAGTAGGAGGCCTTTATCAAACGAATAAAATGTTTGTAGGCCTGGGCAATACCTTTGGTGCCCTTTTAGGATATGAATTAAAACTAGCCAAGAGATGGTATTTAATGGGCGACTGGGTTAGCGGAAACAATGATGCTTCTGTTTTGGTAATAGGAGGCATGTATAATTTCAGCAAACATATACAGGTATGTGCGGGGTGGCAGATCCCAAATCCCGATACGCCAAAACCTGAAGGACTTGTCTTTGAATTAAATATCTTAGGATCGCCGCTATGGTAATTAAAATCTAACCAATTTCTTATATTTAATTCGATAATAATTTATAATTAAACATTATTATTCAGATTTACTGAATCTTTAGGTTCAAAATAATTAATATCCAAATGAAATCATCAGGAATTTAATTTACAGGTAATCTGATTAGAAAAAAAAACAATTTCATCAAATAAATTCTAATAAAACTTTAATTCCAGGAGAATAATTAGTTTCCAAATTACTTATCCTGTTAAATACGATGAATAAATTTGGATTTATGCCTTAATAAAAATAAAATTCATCTACCCAAACCCTTGCCCCCGAGCTGGCTGTTACCCTGATTTGAACGGTGGTATTTCCACTGCCCATTAACCCAGTTAAAAAATAAATACCTGTATTTACCGCACTGGATTTTACACTTCCATTTTCTAATACTTCTAACGTTGCAGTTCCTTGTATCCTTACATTAAGGCAATAGTCTTCAATGGAAGTTAAAGAAAAAGTACGCTGCATGCTTGCATTACTACCCGCCACAGATAAGGTTGAACAATTTGCCTGAAAACAAGCGGTGTCTGCAACAATCGTAAAGCCAGAGGCAGTCCAGGCACTTAAATTATTAAACGGTTCATAATAAGTTATCGTGGAAGGTGTATTGGCGACAAAACTAACTTCATTGCCATATCCAGTTCCATTTGCATTCGTACCATAACCCCGAACAAAATAAGTTTTACCTGGAATCAACCCTTCTAAAGTAGCAGTAAACAAAGAAACTCCAGCCCCTCCATCGGTTACTCGTTTTGATACATCCGGATTGGGGAGCGTATCCCAGCAAAATCCTTTGGCAATAAGGGCACTGCCATGATTATCCACGAGGGTAAGGGTAACACGAGCAGTAAAGGAACTCATTTGAGAAATGAGCGTACCGGTTTGTATTTCAGGCGTTAGAGAGGTAACTCCGGGAACAAAGGAATATTCAGATCCATACCCTATACCTACTGAGTTTTGGGCAAAGGCGCGATAATAATAAGTAGTATTGGCAGTCAATCCCGTTACCGATACCGTAAAGGGAGTTGCAACCCCTGAACTATTTACCGATATATCGTTTACCGTTGCATCTGGATGAGTGGCTACACAAACACCTTGTTGGGTTAATTGTGCCCCACGGTCACTCACCACCGCTCCTCCTAAAGTGATTCTATAAGTTCCTCCTCCTTCCAGAACAGCTGCACTGGGAGAGGCTTGGGTAGTAACAAAAGGAATATCCGGATCCGCAGGCGTTCCGGCAGAGGCTATCGTGAGCACCTTTTCTTCAGCACTATACCAAACCCCTGCTTCGTTCCTTGCATACGCTCGAACATGATAAAAAGTAGAAGATTGTAATCCAATAGCAGAAACTTCAAAATTCCCATTTCCCGAACTTGCAGAGAACCGTGTATCGGTTACGGTAGGCAATTCATGTGTGGCAACAACTATCCCCTTTTCTTGAATAGGTAAAGTACCCGCATCCACAAGGTTTACTTGTATAATAAACTTACGTGAAAAAACATCCTCTGTAACATTGATGGGTTGAATCTCTAGAATAACTCTTTCCTTTTTGAGATTCCATGCCATTTCATTTTTATTACAGCCTAATAATAATAAACAACTATATATAATAATAGTTATATTATATACATTATTCGTTAAATATGAATTGAATCGACTATGGTAGTGCATAACTCATTCTAATTCCTCCAGGTTCAGGAATTATTTTTACTTTTTGAGGAACATTTATTTTTTTATTGATACGCGATCTTCTCCAGACATCTACTAAATCATATCCCCACAAGACTACTCCTGCACCGAGTGTGATTAGAGAAAGCTGATGAAACAGATTAGCATCTTTATAATCCGACAAAGGGTATCCAGCATTTTCGGAGGTAGATAGATAAGATTTATAGGCATCCCTGGATAAAGCTCTAAAAACAAAACTGCTGGCAATGAGTCCATACACCGGAATGGTGCGCGACCAACGATAACGATTCAGCGCGGTGGTTCTTTCCAAGCCCCATCCTGGCATTACTAAGGAACGCAACACAGCGCCCTTTCCTTCTAATTGTTGAACGGATAAAACAACTTCTATTTCTTTTTTAGATTTAGATAATTTCTCCGGAATGATTACATCTACATACCGTAAATCATCCGAAGGTACCAATCCTCGGTCGTCCCCTAAAAAATATAGCCGTTGACGATTACTTTTCTTTTTGGCATTAACAAAAGCCTGTAAATCATAAGACCAAACTGCACGGTAAGGAAGACCAGCATAATTTAATCTATATTCTAATCTAACCCCGTCTTTATAGGTTAAGTCTTGTTTAATATCGGATAGGTTTTGGGCAGAAATAAAACCCATCCAGCCCCCTAAGCCAATAAGGCCAGTGAAGAAAAAAAACAGATATTTCAACCTAATCATGGCATTTTTTGAACTAATAACTAAGATACACATTTTGTTGAAAATCAGGATTTTTTCAAACAGAAAATCTTCCCTAAAAAAAGAAAACTATTATAATGGGAATAAAATACATCCCAAAAACAAACATGAATCATTAAAAAATAGGAATAGAATAAATTGAGAATAAATCCTGTCCTTCCAATGATTACAGAAAACAACTTTTATTCTATTGAATTTTCTCGCTGCGTGTTAAGTAGCCTGGTTAAATAAATGGGATAAAGCTAAAATGGAAAACAAAAAGAATATTAAATCTAAAAATTAGATATTATTATTAGTATTTAAATTCCTCCAGGAATTTAGTGGTAAAATTACCTGCTCTGAAGTTGGAATCTTTCATCAGTTTCTGATGAAAGGGTATCGTTGTTTTTACACCTTCAATAATAAATTCATCTAAGGCTCTTTCCATTTTAGCAATTACTTCAGCACGGGAGAATGCGGAAACAATTAATTTTCCAATCATGGAATCATAATTTGGAGGGATTCGATACCCGGCATAAGCATGCGTATCTACCCTTACCCCATGGCCTCCCGGTTTATGGAAATTGGTAATAACACCGGGACTGGGTCTAAAATCATTCCAAGGATCTTCGGCATTTATTCTTACTTCCATCGCAAACTTTCCATCGGGGAAATAATGCCTTCCAGAAACTTTTTCTCCGGCAGCCACTTTGATTTGCTCTTTAATTAAATCGTAATGAAAAATCTCTTCGGTAACTGGATGTTCAACTTGAATACGGGTATTCATTTCCATGAAATAAAATTTTCCATGTTTATCGAGCAGAAATTCCACAGTACCTGCACCTTCGTATTTTACATATTTTGCTCCTTTAACCGCTGCTTCTCCAATTTTCTCACGCAGTTTTTGATCTACTGCAGGGCTTGGACTTTCTTCCACCAATTTTTGATGTCGGCGCTGGATAGAACAATCCCGTTCTGAAAGATGGGAAACATTTCCATATTGGTCGCCAACTACTTGAATTTCGATATGTCGGGGTTCTTCAATATATTTTTCCAGATACATCCCATCATTACCAAAAGCGGCTCCGGCTTCTGTTCTTGCTGAGTTCCAGGCTTCTTCAAATTCTTCTTCCTTCCACACGAGGCGCATACCTTTTCCTCCCCCACCGGCAGTTGCTTTTAATAGAACTGGATACCCAATTTTTTTGGCTACCTTTTTTCCTTCGGCAACACTTTCTAAGATTCCTTCAGAACCTGGAATAATAGGAACCCCAGCTGCCCGCATGGTAGCTTTAGCCGTTGCTTTATCTCCCATTGCCTTAATAATTTCAGGCGGAGAACCGATGAATTTAAATCCATGGTCATAACAAATTTGGGAGAACTCAGCATTTTCAGATAAAAATCCATAGCCCGGATGAATCGCATCAACCCCTGTAATTTCAGCAGCAGCAAGGATATTCATCATATTTAGATAACTATCTCGGCTATTGGGCGGACCAATACATACCGCTTCGTCGGCAAAACGAACGTGTAAACTATCTTTATCAGCCGTTGAAAATACGGCAACAGTATCGATACCCATTTCCTTACAGGTACGCTGTATTCTTAGGGCTATCTCGCCCCGATTTGCGATTAGAATTTTCTTAAACAAGGGGATTCGTTATTTAGCTAATTCAATCAGAAATAAAGGCTGGTCGTATTCTACGGGTTGCGCATTTTCAATCAGTATTTTCACCACTTTACCTGAAATATCAGCTTCTATCTCATTAAATAATTTCATAGCCTCAATGATACAAAGCGGCTGACCCGGATTGATTGTATCACCGACTTTTACATAAGGTTCTTTATCAGGGCCATTAGACCTATAAAAAGTACCAATAATCGGGGAGCGAAATTCAAATAATCCAGTGTTGGTTTCGGGTGCCTCTGCAGCAGAATCTTTTTTCGGTTCTGGAGAGGAGGTGGGATAACCTGGATAAGACAGGCTTCCTGGAGCTGGTGCAGTTGGGGGTAAGGCAGCAGGAGATGGGTAATAATTGGGCTGAACAAAAGTTTGCATCTCAGGCAATTGCCTTGTGATTTTTATCTTAAAATCTTTTTGTTCGATTTCAACTTCTGTCAGGTCTGATTTATTAACCATTCGAAGAAGTTCCTGAATTGATTTAAAGTCCATCATATGTTTAAATTATACGTTTCGGCAAACCCTAGCGAAGGGCAAGTTAATAAATAATCCTAATTGGGTGAGATTCAACAAAAGCGTTAAAGTGAAGCTTCTTAATCTTTAACATCCCCACTTAACATAAACGGCACCCCAGGTAAATCCTCCACCAAATGAGGCGAGAATAAGATTATCCCCTTTTTTAAATTTATCTTTCCATTCAAACAAGCAAATCGGAATGGTTCCGGAAGTGGTATTGCCATATTTTTGAATATTGACAATTACTTTTTCGGGTGGGATACCCATTCTTTGTCCAGTGGAATCAATAATTCGTTTATTGGCCTGATGCGGCACTAACCAAGCGATATCATCGGGGCCCAAATTATTTTTCTCCATTATTTTTACCGCCACATCGGCCATATTGGTTACCGCAAATTTGAATACGGTTTTACCTTCTTGGTAAACATAATGTTCTTTATTTCTGACGGTTTCCAAAGAGGCAGGCTTCATAGATCCTCCTGCTTTCATATGCAGAAATTCACGTCCTGCTCCATCACTGTGAAGAATAAAATCCAGCACACCTAAGCCTTCATAATTAGGCTCTAACAAAACAGCACCACCGCCATCTCCAAAAATGATACAGGTATTTCGATCTTCATAATCAATAATAGACGACATTTTGTCTGCGCCTACTACTACTACTTTTTTATATCGTCCAGTTTCAATAAACTGAGCACCGGTAGATAGGGCATAAATAAAGCCAGAACAGGCTGCTTGCAGGTCAAACCCCCAGGCATTTTTAGCTCCAATCATATCCCCTACCACATTTGCGGTAGCGGGAAACATCATATCGGGTGTAGTAGTTGCTACAATGATAAGATCAATATCGAGGGGGGATAAATTTCGTTGTTGGAGTAAAGACTGAATTGCTCTGGCAGCAAGGGTGGAAGTACCATATGGACCTTTCAGGATATGGCGTTCCTGGATTCCAGTTCTTTCGAGGATCCAGTCATTTGTGGTGTCCACCATTTTTTCCAAATCCTGATTGGTCAGGATATCATCGGGAAGGTAGGCTCCGACTGCTGTTATGGCCGCAGTGGTTTTCATAAGGTCGGGGCTTAAACTTTCAGGGCTTTTTCAAATTTTTCAATCAACCCAGATCTAATGGCGTCGGAAGCTGTTCGTATCATTTGATGAAAAGCTTTCGGGGTTGAAATGCCATGACCGATTACAGAAACGCCTTTTACGCCGAGAATTGGTAATCCCCCATAATTTTCAAAATTGAAGGAATTAACTACTGCATCCTCTGGAAACCGATCATGAAATAAGTCGTAAATAGACTCAGCATACTTAAGGAGTATATTACCCGTGAAACCATCACATACATATACATCTGCAAACTGACGGTTGAGGTCACGACCCTCAGCATTTCCGATAAATCGAATATCAGGATGTGCTTCTAACAACTCATAAGTTGCTTGCGCGAGTTGGCTTCCTTTAGTTCTTTCCTCTCCTACATTTAGTTGGGCAACTGAAGGAGATTCAATGCCCATTACTTCACGTAGGTAAATACTTCCTAACAAGGCAAATTGCACCAAGTGTTCTGGTTTGCAATCGGTATTAGCACCTACATCACAAAAAAGGGAAAACTTACCATTACAAGGATAGAGAGCACCTATAGTAGGTCTTAAAACGCCTTCTATATTACCCAATCCTAGAACAGAGCCTACCAGCATAGCCCCGGTATTTCCGGCACTGATAAAGGCATCAATATGATTCGATTTTACTGAATTAATTCCGACGGAGATAGAAGAATGCACTTTAGCTACAAATGCTTTAGCAGGATGTTCATCCATCCCGATTACTTCAGGAGCATGCAGGATTTCGAATTGATCGAGCGGAAGGTTAAGCTTATTAAGTTCGGCTTGAATCAACTGGGTATCCCCGATGAGAACCATGCGCAATTTGTCGCCCATTTCGGCTTGAGCCAAAATTGCGCCTGCAATGGGAGCATGGGGGAAAAAATCCCCGCCCATAACATCAATCCCAATTCGCATCGGAATTATTCTTCTTTTCCTTTCATGACTTGCCGTCCGCGGTAATACCCGCTTTCGATGCATACGCGATGATAAAGCGTAGCTTCTCCAGATACTTGATCTGTATAAGTGGGCAAAGCAGTTAGCTTGTCATGGGTTCTTCTTTTGTCCCTGCGGGTTTTGGAAATTTTTCGCTTAGGATGTGCCATGGCAGAAAGGAATTAAGTTGCTTAGTTTTCAGAATTATCACTTTTCATTCGGCGCAACGCTTCCCATCTGGGATCTGTATCGCTTTCATTCAAAGAGGTATTTCCCTCCTTAAATAAGCTTACATACCGCGGACAATTATCATTGCAATCCTCAGGAACTTTTCGAATTGGGATTTCTAAACAAACATAGTCGTATAATTCTTGGGTCAAATCCAGCAAATGTTCATCTCTGCTAATGTAAATGACTTCAGTACCTTCGACCTCTGTTTCCTCCTCTTCTGTAGTTCCAACCCCTCGATACGCATAAATAATCCGATGTTCAACATTTATCGGATATTCGTACTCAACCCCACAACGATCACACTCCAATTGCAAAAACCCTTCAAATTTGAATTTAACATCCAAATGATTCAAGTTTTTAAACACCTCAGCCGCAACAGCTACCTTCCCAATTTTCATCAGTGGTTTTTCAAACAACTTCAGAAATCTTTCATCTAGTAAAAAATCGAATTCATTTTTACCAGACTTGAGTTTCGGCAACTCTATACTATATGCCTTGATGTCTTTGGGCCGCAACATGCGCCAATGAAATAAGATTGCGAAGTTACGCAGACTGAATTAAAAAAAAAAATATGAATTATCTGCCTAAAAATCTGGTAATTTTCTGGGAATATGAGAAAAGTATGGCTTTTAGGTATTAGTTGGATTTTCCTTGGGGTGGCAACGCTTAAGATCCTTTCTTATATCTATTCCATTTCAAAACAACCCCATACCTCTCTATCGGAGCCATCTCTTACTGTTTGGGATTGGGTTGTATGGGAACAAAATGAGGCAGAAATAATTGCTAAAAAAAGTTATCATACTGCCACGAATAGTCCTGGAAATGGGATTAAACCAGGAGATAAACTTTTAGGGATAGAATATGCCCCCATTCCTAATTTACCTTTATTAAAAGAAATACATCAAGCTGGCCAACCCGGTAAACTTTTAATTTATCAAATCGAACGGCAGGAAATTAATCGGTTTAGTCCTGAACGATTAAATGTGTTTGTAGCATTATCCCTTCATCCCTTTGCTTCCTGGCCAGAAATCCCATGGCTCTGGACCGTTCAAATTTGGTTGACCTGCAGTTTATGTTTTGTTTCAATAATTATTTTGCTGATTTTATTTCCTTTGTTCAGAACCAATCCTGTGGAACAATGGCCTGTAATTCTGCCAGGATTATTAAGTATTGCATTTACGGGTTTAATTGCATTTAGAAATCTTAGAATATTATTAGATATTCCCAGTGAATTATTATCTCTGGAATATTCTTTTTGTTTGTTGTATTTAATTCTCTCGAGTAGCCTTGCTATTTCTACTGCAGCAACGAGAATATCTTGGAAATGGTTAATTCCCTCCATAATAATTGGAATATTAATCTGCCTATTAGGGTTACCCTTAAATAAAATTTCTAATTACTTCGGAATATTAGAAGCAGAAATTCTTGTATTTCAAAGCCTGTTTGCTTGGGTACATTTGGGGATATTCTTTTTTCATAGGGAGAAAAAGACTTCAGGTTTTAATTTGGGTGGAGGAGTCTTCTCCATATTAGCTTGTATTTTTTTGCTATTAGCCCTAAATGGAAATATTGCCCATAATGAATGGATCCCCATTGCCTTATGTTTTAGTTTCCTGATTCAGGTATTTCCATTTTTTTGGTTAAGTTTTTCTCGACTAAAATTTGGTAAAACAGCAGTAATTTTATCTCGAACTTTACAATATTTATTATTAGGAGGAGGATTATTAATTCTTTATTTAATTGTACATGAATTAGGGAATACTTGGTTATCTCCTTCTCCATATCAAAGTTTGGTAGAGGTAATATTTTTAATTTTATTAATTCTAGTATTCAGAACCTTATTTTTAAAATATCATGATCGTTTATTAAAATACGGGATTTCTTTACAGCAAAAGAAAAAAGAAGAATTTAATCAATTTTTATTAAAAATACCGCGTTATGCGCATAGTCAGGATTTATTAAAAGACACGGTTACCCATTTACAAAATTATTTTGAAGCACAACCCGTTTGGGTGGTGCTAGAGAGTTTACCAGAGACCGAAAGTTTATTACCGTCAGAATTAGATGACCAGCTTTTATCTGAATTATGGAATACGCCGGAAATAATTTGGTCTAGAAACAAGGAATTATCTCCCCGAAAATTAAATGGAAATGCTGAACAATTAATTATCTCTGCTGGAGTAGGATTAGCCTTTCCGTTTAGAATGACACATGGA
>RFSG01000030.1 GCA_009924095.1 Sphingobacteriia bacterium | reverse complement strand
CTTTAAGAAATGAAGATCAAAAATAAACTGTTCAACATCTCAATAGCTTTATTATTCATCGCTTGGATCTTGAAAATGCAATTCATTTTTGGCGGCGATTATTTATTCAGAATCGGAACTATTGGAGTATTGATTTCAATTGTATTAAACATTATATTCATAAAAAAGAGTGTCGAGTTAGATTCAAATCATATATCTAAAATATACACAGTAAACAGCATTTGCTTATTCATTGTTTACTTGGGGATGATGTTGAAAGTTTCACATATCATGAACTCGCAATTAGAAAAAGACTTAATTCTAGATTTTATAGGAATACCAGCTGTAATATCATCTTTTATCTATAGCTATAAACACATTGATAAACTACTGGAAACTTCAAAATCAAACAAAATAACATTGTATAAAGAAATAATGATGCCTTGGATTCTATTTCTTTTCTCATATCTGCTTTACAATACATATTCAGTCATACTAACTAGAATCTGAAACAGTATAAGAAAAGCGAATGCACTACCCCTAACAGCGGTTTTGCAAAATGGCGGCAGACGTGCTTCTATGAAAGTTTAGTGCAAGGTTCAAGTTCAGTTTTTCAATTGAACATTTGTGCTAAAAATCCGCCACTACGCCAAGCTGCAAAACGTCAGACCCAATAGCTATCGGGTGTGAAAAAACTACCTTTTAACGAAAAAACCGGATTTTTTGCACCTGGATTTTGAGTTTTCAGACCTTTAGTGGCATGTGTTTTTAGGCTGCATTTAAATAGTACCCAAATTTACCTTCGGTTATAAGGCTAATTTGCATTTTAATAGGATTGGATTTAATAAAAAAAGTTGCCTTTTTATAGTTAGGCTTCCATACATTTATTTGAGCTTTAGTTTAATCAATTTCCGGGGAAGGTACCATAAGATTATAGTATCTGTAGGATGGGTAAAAGACCCAGAAAACTATTTCTACAAATCCATTGTTTACATGGGAGTCTTACTGTACAACCTGGCATTTTTCAACTCTTAAAGATTAAACATGACAAGTGAAATCGAAAAAATTAAAAAAGCAATAGAACCTCTGAGGCAAGAAATCATTAACCATAAAGTTTATTCCGCCATTCATGATCTGAATGATTTAAAAATCTTTATGCAATATCATGTATATGCCGTTTGGGATTTTATGTCTTTGTTAAAAACCCTTCAAAACAATTTAACCTGCACCACGGTACCCTGGTTTCCCAAAGGATCTGCGGATACCCGTCAACTTATTAATGAAATTGTAGTGGGAGAAGAATCTGATGTTGACCTTAAGGGGATACGTAAAAGTCATTTTGAGTTATACCTTGCGGGCATGGAACAAAGTGGTACAGATACCCTGCCCATTCAAACCTTTATTCAGGTTTTACAATCCACCGGAGATTTTGACTTAGCCTTTAATTCTGCTGGAACCCCCGGGGAAGCCAGGGACTTTGTGGACTTCACCTTTCAGATCATCCATAGTCAGAAGGAGTATTTACAATCGGCAATTTTTACTTTTGGTCGGGAAGATTTAATTCCCGGGATGTTTATGTCTATTGTAAATGATATGCATAAAAATTTTCCGGACGATATTTCGATTTTCAAATACTATCTGGAAAGACATATCGAAGTAGATGGAAATACCCATAGTCATCTGGCATTAGCAATGACTGCAAATCTTTGTGGTACTAATAAACAGTTTTGGGAGGAAGCCGAAGTTGCTACCCTTGAATCGTTGAAAAAAAGAATTAACCTATGGGATGGAGTTTATCAAAAAATAAAAAGCCGGTCAACCCTAACAATGAAGTAATAACCTTAAAGGGGATTAATCCATATACAGGGTAAGTAAGAATTTCATTTTATTATCGTGAACCTTCAAAAGGTAATAAAATTATTAATGAATGGTTGACTTATCCTTAATTTTTAAAAAAGTAATCCCCCATGAGCCTCCAACTGGAAACTGAAAGATTAATTTTAAGAGAGATATTGTTATCAGACAGAGATTTTATTTTTGAATTGGATTCTAATCCTGAGGTGCATAGATATTTAGGAAATAAAACCATAACCTCCCTTAGCCAGGTAGATGCAATTATCGAATCGGTGCGCCAACAATATATAGATAATGGCATTGGCAGATGGGCGATAATAGATAAATCTAATAACGCTTTTATGGGTTGGACAGGAATTAAATTCAATACTAAAGAAACCATTAATGGTAAAATAAATTATTATGATTTAGGATATCGATTGCTTCAAAAATATTGGGGACAAGGATTTGCAACCGAAAGTGCAATCGCTTCTTTGGAATATGCTTTTACTAAATTAAATCTAAAAGAAATATATGCAGCAGCACATTCCGACAATAAAGCCTCAAATCATATTTTACAAAAAGTAGGATTTCAATTTATTGAAGAATTTCCTTATGATTCAGCCATTCATAATTGGTATCAATTAAATAATTCATTTAATAAAATATAAGCTGTTGGCAATTATATTGTTTGATAAATAGCTTAATCCTATAACCCTTAAATAATTCATCTTGCCTACTGGGTTCCCGATAAATTTTTGGTAATTTCGAAACGATAAATACCCAGAACGACATAAAAATTACAGGAAAGAAGATTTTAGTTACTGGTGGAGCTACTGGAATTGGCTTAGGAATGGTAGCCCAATTTTTAGCAGATAATAATACTGTTATTATTTGTGGTCGTCGCCCAGAGGTATTGTCAGAAGCTCAAAAGACCCATCCTACTTTAATTACCCATCCTTGTGATTTGTCAAGCCCACAGGAGAGAGAAGCATTATACCAATGGTTGGCATCGAATCATTCGGATTTAGAGGTTTTGGTAAACAATGCAGGAATTCAAAATTGGATGCATATTGCTGAGGATGACTTTATGACCCGCGCTCAACAGGAAATACAAACCAATATTGAAGCCCCGCTACATTTAACAAAATTGTTGTTACAATTACCGGCAATCACTATCATCATGAACGTAACTTCTGGGTTGTCGTTTATGCCCTTGGCTAAAGTTGGTGTTTATTCTGCAACCAAAGCATTTATGCATTCTTTTACCTTATCCTTACGGCATATGTTAAGAGACCGACATATTCGGGTGATTGAAGTAATTCCGCCGGCCTTAAATACTGATTTAGGAGGCAAAGGATTACATGATGCTGCACCTCCGGTACAAGACTTTATTCACGCTATCTTTTTACAAATTGCCGAAGGAAAAGACGAATTAACCTGGGGTTTTAGTGAAAAAATGCATCAAGCCACTCCAGCAGAAATTAAAGCGACCTTTGATAAAATGAATGGATAAAATTACTTAGGATTCAATTGATTTCTAGGCAGTAGAATCTACAGATAAATTGCTGATATAATTTACTTTATCCATAATATTTCTAATTACCTGGTCGGTTTCATTGGCAGCAATATTTAAATGATTAACATATTCTATTATTTTGTCGAAATCTAATTTTCGTTCATTTTCTAGATTAATTAAATAACATAATCCAATTATACTGGAAATAGGTCTTCTTAAAACATGCGATTGTAAAAAGGCTATTTCTTTAAACTTTTCATTTTGTTCGGTTAATAATTGCATCACCGCTTTTTGTTGGGTAATGTCAGTTTCAATTCCGAGAAATCTGTTAAGTTCATTATTGGTATTAAACAAAGGTTGAATGTCCAAGTCCAGCCAAAATGTGTTTCCTGATTTTCCCTGATTCAAAAGTTCGCAACGATAAGGCTCGGCATTATTTAATTTATTTCTTAGGGTTTCAATTGTAATCGGATCCGTTCCTGAAAATTGTACAAAAGATGGATTTCTGCCTAATACCTCTTCAATGGTATATCCAGTTAGTTTTGTGTAAGCCTCATTCACCCAAATTATTTTTCTATGTTTATCTGTAAGGATAATTATATTGGAAGTTTTTCTAGCAATTAAGGATAGCTGGGAAATTAATTCTTCTTGTTCTTGAATATGGGTAATGTTTTGAATAGACCCCATAATTCGAGGGGAATTATGATTTTCAACAATTAGATTTCCTAGAATATGTACCCATCTAATATTTCCGTTTCCGGTTATTAATTTTACTTTTAAATCTAATGGCGCTCCTTTAGTAATTAATTCCTGAATTGCATTTTTAACGATATCTTGATGTTCATTGGCAAAATAAGTTAACGACTCCTCCATTGTAGGGGTAGCGCTTAATGGAAGTTCATGAATATAAAATATTTCATCCGTCCATTCGAGCGTGTTGGTAGTAATATCATATTGCCAATCTCCAATAGAAGTGTTTTTTCCTAAATTGTTTAATAAAAATTGACTTCTTTGTAATTGATTAGAAATATTTTTTCTTAAAGAGACATCTTCAATATAAGTAACTAAAAATAATAATTGATTTTCCGAATTAAATACCGGAAAAAAATGTAAGGTGCACCATTTATTATCTTCATTTTTTCCTTTTAAAGGAATCTCTGCAGTATGTTGCGGAATTTCTTGATGTATTAATTGTTGCCATAAATTTTGTGCATCTTCTAAATATTTAGGCATTAATAAATCAGTCCAATGCAAATATTTTAGTTCTTCTTTGGTATATCCCGATATTTCACAAAATTTAGGATTAACCTTTTTCCAAGATCCATCTGGAAAGAAAAATGCAATTCCAATGGGGGATTGTTCGAAGGTATATTCAAACCCATAAGTATTTAAGTTTGTTTCAGTGGAAGAATTATCTAATACAGTAATTGTTTTATCAAACTCAGATATAGTGCCTAGAAAAAGTAGGCCTGAGGTTTGATCAGGTGAAGTTAACAGAGATATTTCCCATAGAAAGGAAAGGTTATTAATTTTTAAAGTTTCTGTAAATAAAGTAGCCTCTCCATTTTCTAATTCAATAATTCTATTGTTAATTTTATTCCATTCCTCATGGGAAAAAATCCAGTCTGTAGTGATTTCGGAATAATTTTCAGGCGTAATACACAAATAGGAAGAAAGTAGGGAATTTAAATATTGAACATTTCCCTTAGTGTCTGTTATTAATAAATAAAACTGGGAGGTATTTAAAATTCCTTTTGGCAAATATGATATAGGTGCAGTAACCTCTAAACGCTTTTATTTTAGTATAGGGAAGTTACGGAAATATTTTTGTTGCATAAAATAGTCTCATGGATTTTGATAAGGGGTTTTTATTCTCATTTATATTTTCGCTTAGAGGATTGAGAAATTTACCTTTAAAAAGGAGGACTGAGGCAAATAGTTTACGATTCGTCCACACCCCTGTATAACTCCAATCAAAAATGGGATACCTTACCATTTAAATTTTGATAAACCATATGCGACCCTTATTTTATCTGTTTATGCTGGTGAGCTTAAGCGCTTGTGTAGTGAGCAAACAGAAATTTCTGCAAAGCGAACAACAAAGAAATTTGTTGACTTCAGAATTGGCAGCCTCCAAAAAGAGCAATGAAAACTTAACACAACAGCTTTCCAAAACGAAGCAAGAATTAGATTCTATTTCTGATCTTTTGGCTGCCTCTAGATCCCAAACGGTGCAACAAAATACTGAAATCGAAACCCTTAAAGAACAAGTCGGGAATCTTCGGGAACAACTAACGGAGTTAACTGAAAAACACGATAGAACAAATCAGACCTATGAACAATTAAAAAGTCAAAGTTCACAAGAAATGCGTGCACTAATCAAAAAGTTGGAAGAAATGGAACAAGATCTGGCACGCAGAGAAAGTAAATATCAGCAAACGGCACAACGAATTCGCCAACAAGATTCTATTTTAAACGCACTTAGAAATACGATAGAACAAGCTCTATTTTCCTTTAAAGATGCAGGCCTTACTGTAGAAATGCGAAATGGGAAAGTGTATGTTTCTTTAAGCAATCGTTTAATGTTTTCTTCAGGATCTACCCAAATAGATAAACAAGGAAAAAATGCCTTAAAAGAATTGGCAAAAGTTTTAAATCAAGATACTTCTCTTAGCATTCAAGTAGAAGGCCATACCGATAACGTTCCGGTTTCGAATTTGGGAAATATTAAAGACAATTGGGATTTAAGTGTGTTACGTTCAACCGAAGTGGTTAGATATTTAACCCAACAAGAACAATTAAATCCTAAAAGGGTTATTGCATCGGGCAGAGCCGAATACGTACCCATTGCCCCGAATGGTAATCCAGAAGAAAAAGCAAAAAATCGTAGAACCGAAATTATTATTAATCCTGCCTTAGAAGGATTATACCAATGGATTCCCAATGCTATAAACAAGCCTTAGGAATTATCCTTTAAATCCAACAACTTAGAGATATGATTCGGGTTATTGGGTTGTTTTTATGGGTAATCTATAATTGTGGATTCTCCCAATCTTTGCAAGTTTTAATACGAGCAGGCCGACAATATCCTCAACAGATTCAATCTTCAATAGGTATTGATGGTAATCAGTATTGGGTTGCGGTTGGATATACTAAACCGGATAATGGAACCGAGGAAGCCTTTATAGAAATTTTTTCTGGTCAAGGATTTCCGGTAAAAAGTCAAGTGTTTAAAAAAGGCAGTAATCATTTTCAGTTTGTAGATGTTGTGTTTACGAATAATATCGCCGTTGTATTGGGGCAAGAAACGGATCCGACTACTTCAAACACCAAAATCTGGAGAGGTGAATTTATATGGGCAGGAGATTCTCTTCAGTTGCAAATAGAGCAATATCTTTCAGGAGATATTTCGGGTATTTATGCATTGGGAATTCGGAAACTTTTTGATGGAGGACATTTAATTCTTACTGAAAATCGAGTATCCTTAAATGCGTATTGGGATAAATATGATGCACAAGGGATATTAGTACATCAAGATTCTTTCGCTGGGCCAGGATGGCAAAAATGGGGAGATCTTCAACAACGCCCTGATGGAAATGGATATTTAGCGTTGGTTCAAGAAGTATCAGATACCTTACCCGGACTATCCGCAATTTGGTTAAACGCAAACTTTCAACCCGAAAAAATCCAATCTTTCACAGAACTTTTATTTGACCCATCCACTTTTTGTTGGACTACAGACTCCACATGGATAGCGATGGCTCAAATTCGAAATGCTTTAAAAGTTACTCGGGAAAATATAGATATCGCTTGGATTCAAGGAGACTCCAATCAAGTGCAGATTATAGCGTATTGGGGAGATAGCACGCATAATGATGCAGTGCCTCGAAATGGATTAGTATTATCTGGAGATTCCCTTTGGCACACCTGGACTCCCAACCTTACTGCTTATTGGATACCCGGAGAAGGATATCGACAAAACCAGCTTCCTGTAGGCGTTAAAACAGGTGTTACCCTTAAAACCGAGCTGTTGGATTCTTTAGCATTTTATGTTCAAAGAGGAATACAAAGAGATAGTAATGGTATAATTATTTATGGAACGCGATTTAATTATTCGGAACAACCCCCAACAGGTGCAGACCTGTATGTATATTATTTACCCAATGATTATCATTTATCAGCTGAAATAAATAAAGAAAAACAATCTCAAAAAATATTTCCAAATCCAGCGAAGGGTTATTTCGAAATAGACATTTCTAATACATCGGATGTTTTAGAATTGTATAATTTATCAGGTATAAAAATCAATACCTATACCGGGGCTGGACCGTACAGTTTATTAGGTGTTTCAGCTGGAATGTATTACGTAAAAAAAGAAAATACTTGTTATCGTTTAATAATTAAAAACGATTAGGCTTACCCCAAAGCGGCTACTCCGGGCAATACTTTTCCTTCCATGTATTCTAACAACGCACCCCCACCGGTAGATACATAAGATACTTGGTCTGTTAATCCTGCTTTTGAAATCGCTGCTGCAGAATCTCCCCCCCCAATAAGGGAGAATGCACCTTTGGAAGTGGCATCTACTACTGCTTGGGCAATACCAAAAGTACCTTTAGAAAAAGCAGGCATTTCAAAAACCCCCATAGGGCCATTCCACAAGATGGTTTTGGCAGAGAGGATTAATTGACTTGCAGCCTCTAATGATTTTGGGCCAATGTCTAATCCCATCCATTCAGCAGGGATATGTGCATTATCCACTATTTGTGTATTTGCCTCCGCAGCAAATTTATCTGCAATAATACTGTCGACAGGCAATAATATTTTTACTCCTTTTTTATCAGCTTTAGTTAATATTTCTTTTGCAAGATCTAATTTGTCTACTTCACAAAGGCTTTTTCCTATTGGGTTCCCCAAGGCTTTAAGAAAAGTGTAGGTCATTCCTCCCCCAATAATAATAGTATCTACAAGGTCTAATAAATTTTCAATCAATAAAATTTTATCACTAACCTTAGCACCACCCATAATAGCTACAAAAGGTCTTTCCGCATTTTGCAAAACCTTGTGCGCATTATCCAATTCCTTCTTTAATAAAAACCCTGCATACTTTTCTTTCACAAACTGTGCAATTACGGCCGTTGAAGCATGCGCCCGATGTGCGGTACCAAAGGCATCGTTTACATATACGTCTGCATAGCTGGCTAATTTTTTGGCAAAGGTTTTATCTCCTTTTTCTTCTTCTGGATAAAAGCGCAAATTTTCTAATAACAATACCTCTCCCGGTTGAAGGGCTTTGCAAGCTTGTTCCGCTTTTTCGCCCATACAATCGGCAACAAATTGAACAGGTCGACCGAGTAACGCGCTCAGTGGGGCAACCAAATGAATCAGACTATATTTTTCCTCTGGTCCTGATTTAGGTCTTCCTAAATGGGACATAATAATTAACGCAACCGGTTGACTTAATAAATAATTTAAGGTAGGTAATGCTTCCCGAATTCTTACATCCTCAGTGATGGCGAAGGTTTCAGCATCTAAGGGAACATTAAAGTCCACCCGGACAATTACCTTTTTATTTATTAAGTCTGCCTGGTCAATGGTAATCATACAGAATAGAAAGAAATAATGAATAATTAATTAAATGGCGAGTTTACTAACCAAATCAGCTACCCGGCAAGAGTATCCCCATTCGTTATCATACCAGCCTAATACTTTAACCAAGGTACCCATAGAAGAGGTTGACAAGGAATCAAAAATGCAGGAATGTGGATTTCCAATAATATCAATAGATACAATAGGGTCAACACAATATTCTAAGATTCCTTTTAAATAACCTTGTGAGGCAGCTAACATAGCGGCATTAATTTCTTCTTTTGTGGCAGCCTTTTTAAGAATAACCGTAAGGTCAGTTAAAGATCCATCTGGAATTGGTACTCGCATGGAAGTTCCATCTAGTTTTCCTTTTAAATGAGGCAATACTAATCCAACCGCTTTGGCTGCACCTGTAGAGGTAGGTACTATTGAATAGGCTGCAGCACGAGCTCTTCTTAAATCCTTATGAGGGGCATCCTGAAGATTTTGGTCAGCAGTGTAAGCATGAATTGTGGTCATATAGCCGGAGTCAATTCCCCAATGGTCATCTAATACTTTGGCCATAGGGGCCAAACAATTGGTAGTACAAGAGGCATTGGAAATTACTTTCATATCCGGTTTTAGGATATTCTCATTTACCCCTAATACAATAGTTGCATCCTCTCCTTTTGCAGGAGCGGAAATAATTACTTTATCGGCACCTGCTTGTAAATGTAAATTTGCTTTTTCGCGTTCTGTAAATCTTCCGGTAGATTCGATCACGATAGAAACCCCGGCATCCTTCCAGTTTAAGTTTGCAGGGTCTTTTTCGGCACTGCAGATGATTTTATGTCCGTTAACATATAGGTAGTGATCATCTGCACTGATTTCTCCTATAAATTTCCCCTGAACAGAATCATATTTTAGCAAATGAGCTAACGTATGGTTATCGGTAAGATCATTGATCTTAACAATAGAAACATTAGGATTTTGCAGAAGAGCCCGGAAAACCAATCTTCCGATTCTACCAAAACCATTAATCCCAACAGTGATTTTTGACATAAGGCGAAAATTTAAAAATACTTTAGTACTGCAAAAGTAGTGGGATGTTAAGGGATTTCCAATGTAGAATAAAGGTTTAAAATGACAATATCTTTGGGTAGAATAGAAAAAACTTGACAGACGAAGAAAAAATGCCCAATTTTGCGCCTCTATTTATTACAACCGCCCCGTTCGTCTAGCGGTTAGGACATCTCCCTTTCACGGAGGAAACAGGGGTTCGATTCCCCTACGGGGTACAATACCTAAAATGTATTGATTTTTTAAAAATATTTACTTTAATTATTATATCCTTCTTTACTATTATCCTCTACCCAAGCTTTATAAAATAATTTATTATCTGCCCACCAAGTACCAAACGGAATAAGGGAAGCTAAGCCTGCAAAACAGAATTCCAAGAAAGTCCATTTACAACGTAGGCTTCTCTCAACCAGTAAAATACAATAGGCAATAAATAATACCCCGTGAACCATTCCCATGATTTTTACGAATTCCGGCATATGCCAGATGTATTTTAGGGGAACAGCAATTCCGAGTAATAATAGATAAGAAGTCCCTTCTGCATGGGCAATAATTCTCATCCTTCCGGCAGCAGAATTAATCCATAGCCTATTCGATTCCTTGGAGGTATCCTGCATTAGGGGTTAAGAAATTTGCAAACAGTGTAAATACGACTTAAGGGTGTTTTCCAAACCCAAATAAAGGGCATCACAAATTAATGCGTGACCGATGGAAACTTCATATAAGCCTGGGATATGTTCAGCAAAGTATTGTAAATTTTGAAGATTTAAATCATGCCCGGCATTAAGCTGTAATCCTAAACCATTCGCAGCATTGGCAGATAGAATATAAGGCGCTATGGCTTCTTCGGCATTTCTTTCATAATTAGAGGCATATGCCTCTGTATATAATTCAATTCTATCGGTATGGATTTTCGCTGCCCCTTCAATCATTGGCAAGGAAGCATCCACAAAAATTGAAGTTCTAATCCCAGCATCTTTTAGGCGTTGAATTATTTCTTTCAAAAAATATTTATGTACGTGTGTATCCCAACCAGCAGTTGAAGTAATGGCATTGGGAGGGTCAGGAACCAAAGTTACTTGAGCTGGTTTGCAGGCGATTACAAGTTTCATAAATTCCTCTGAGGGATAGCCTTCAACATTAAGCTCACAAGGCAAAATAGATTTTAACTGAATAACATCCTCTTTTCGAATATGCCGTTCATCTGGGCGGGGATGAACAGTAATTCCATGCGCGCCAAAACGAATACAATCTAATGCTACTTGCTGAACATTAGGAAGATTACCTCCCCTTGCATTTCTTAGGGTAGCGATTTTGTTGACATTTACACTAAGTTGTATCATAGGAGTTAGGAGATTGAAAAGGCAAATAAAATTTTGTTTCGATTTCTTTTACGAGACGACATACAGGCAACCCCATCACATTATAAAAATCACCTTCTATTCGTTCTACCGCAGTTAAGCCTGCCCAATCTTGAATCCCATAGGCGCCAGCTTTATCCATAACAGAAAAATGATCTATATACCATTCAATCTGATCTATGGATAAAGGTTTAAAGTAAACATTCGTGGTTTCCGTAAACGAATGATGCCATTCTTGATGATGCAAATGAATGCCAGTAATTACCTGGTGCATTCTGCCGGAAAGTTGTGTTAATATTCGAATAGCATCCTTCCGATCGGCTGGTTTTCCTAAAAGTTGTGTGGTATCCCAAACAATCGTATCGGCTGCAATAATCAAGGAGGTTTGAGCTTCTTCAACAAATGGAGAGGCTTTTAATTCAGCAAGGTATACAGCAATCTCTGGTGGAGACAACTCTTCCGGGTAAACTTCTAATAAGTCTTTTACCATCACCCGAAAGGGAATCCCTGCATCTCTTAAAAGTTGATGTCTTCTAGGAGATTTGGAAGCTAATATAATCGGGGGAATCAAAGGTTTCATCCTTCAGGTAAATCGTAAATTACAAATCTAAGAGATTCCTTGAATTCAATGGATATCTTCCATCCATCATTTCTAAATAAGCTTGTCAAGGTTACCCGTGTTTATTAATAACTTTGAGTAATTTCTGAAATATGTCTAGAACCTTAAATATGAATGAAATAATTTGGTTGCTGATTATAGGCCTTTCAGCTGGAATTCTAAGTGGGTTGGTTGGAATTGGCGGTGGAATAGTGTTGGTTCCAGCATTAGTGTTGGTTTTGAAATTTAGCCAACATCAGGCACAAGGCACGGTACTGGCAATGTTAATGATGCCCGTAGTAGCACTTGCTGTTTGGAATTATTACAAAGAGGGAAATGTTGATTTTCGAGTTGCCCTTTTACTGGGGCTCGGATTTGTCTTCGGTTCCTGGGCAGGAAGTAAACTCGCAATAATTACACCTGAACTATATTTGAAAAAAGTATTTGGAGTATTAATGTTAATTATTGCTATTAAATTGATTTTTTTCAAATGATTAACAACATTAAAAATATTTTAGTCGGGATTTATACCCTTTTCTTTTCGCTACTATTAATGGCTCAAAATAGTAGTCCAATCGGTAAATGGAAAGCATATGTAAGCCATAATAGTTGTAAAGAAATTGCCTATAAAGGAGGAGTATATTATGTAATTACTTCTGGTGGTTTATTTACGTATGATGAGCAAGAACAAAGTATTCAAACATTTTCTACTCCAGAAGGCTTAAGTGATTTAAATTCTACTACCATTTTTCATGATTCTCTGCATAATTTAATTGTGATTGGATATGAAGACGGAACTATAAATTACTTTCAGGACCCTTCTCAAGAAATTTCAGTTATTACGGATATTAGTCGAACGCAGTTATTTGGAAATAAAAGAATAAACCAAATTATTTCTAATACTCAATATTTATACATCGCAACAGGTTTTGGGATTGTACAATATGATTTAATCAAAAATGAAACACGGAATACCTTTAGTAAAATAGGCGCTAATGAAGCAGGTACACCCGTATATGATATCTTTATTTATAATAATACACTGTATGCCACAACCACCAATGGTTTATTTAGTGCATCTTTAAGTTTTCCGAATTTAGCTGATGGACAAGCATGGTCACCCGTTTCAATACAGGGGTTGCCACCCCAAGTAAATAGCAGCCGATTTTTAGCGGGGAGTGCAACAAAATTGTTCGCCAATTATGGAGATACAATTTATGAAAAGGTTGATACCGGTTGGGTTAAGCCTGCCCTTACGCAGTATGGACCGATTCGCCATTTGTCTTATGAAAGTGGAATGTTGGCGGTGACCATGCCCTTAAGAATAGATGCCATCTTGCCCACTGGAACTGAGGTAGTATGGTTTGCGGAAGATCCTCAAAGTGTATTTCCATTTCGAAACAACCCGCTTAAGTTTTTTATTTGTGAGAAGCAAAAAGGACTAACGGTTTTTAATAATTATTCTGAATCTACAATCAAACCTTTTGGTCCTTATAACAACTATTCTACCCAGTTAGGGGGCTCAGGAAAAGAATTTTATATCGCACCTCGAGGAATTGTTCCCCCTTCAATTCCCGCCTATGATGCTAGTGGAATTTATTATTACCATTCCGAAAATGGATGGAGGCACTTAACTAAAAATAACGGCACTTTAACCAATGAAGGTTCGATGGATTTCTCTTGTATCGAATATGATGAAGATTCTAATACCGCCTGGTGCGGATCATTTCAACAAGGATTGGCAGAAGTTAAAAATGGATATTTAGTGTTTTTTTATGATGGGCAAAATAGCGGAATAAAAGGACGAACAAAGGTAAATGGAGTTGAAGTAGATATTCGTGTTTATGATTTAGAATTAGACCGAAACAAAAACCTGTGGATGACCACTGTATTTGGAACCTATCCTTTACAAGTAAGAACTAAAGCAGGAAATTGGTATAGTTATTCATTAGCTACCTCAGGCGATAGGGTTAGAAATCTCATCATTGATAATGCAGGGTATAAATGGATTGTTTCTAGTGGTCAAGGTATTTTAGTATATGATGATAGAAACGATTTAACGAATGTAGCCACCCACCGTCAACGAATCCTTACCACCACACAAGGCCAAGGCGCTCTTCCTTCAGAATCAATTAACTGTTTAATAAAAGATAGAGAAGGCAGAATTTGGGTAGGCACCTCTCTTGGAATAGGAGTGTTTTACAACCCAACAGCTGTTTTTAGTAGTGCTAACATTGATGCACAACGCCCCGTATTTAACCGAAGACCTTTATTCACTAATGAACCGGTATATTCTATGGCAGTTGATGGACAAAATAGAAAATGGATTGGCACTCGTAATGGATTATTTCTAATGTCGGCAGATGGCACTGAACAATTAGCCGCTTACAATACCGAAAATAGTCCTCTGTTTTCCAATTTTATACAGGACATCCATATTAATCCGGATAACGGCGAAGTATTTATTAGTACTGACTTAGGATTAATAAGTTGGCAAGGAGAAGCAATAGAGCCTTTATCAGCTTGTGATACCTTACAAGTTTACCCAAACCCAATATATGAAAACTACGAGGGTATGATTGCCATTAAAGGAAGTATGGAAAGCACTACTTTTCGAATTACCTCTGCCACCGGCCAATTGGTTAAGGAACTAGAGTCTTTAGGTGGACAAGGTATTTGGGATGGAAAAGACATTAATAACCAGAAAATGAGTACAGGGGTTTATTTGGTTTTTTCTGCTAATTCAGAAAACCAAAAAGAAAGCGCCTGTGTTGCTAAATTGGCAATTATTCCAAAACCATGAAACGCAGCTGTCATTTACTTTATTTATCGCCTTCGAATCTGAAAGATGAAATTTTTCTTCGAGATTTTGCAACTTATACCCAATTTGTAAATCCTGTTATTATAATTCCGGATACTAATTTTGAAACACCTGAGGATGCCTATTTTTTAAACAAAAAAATATCTGCCAAACTGAGTGAACAGATGATTCCCAATCTGCCCTTGTCTAGTACTCACCGCAAGGTACTATTGACAAACCCCAATGGATATGAATTGCAGTATGATTTAATAAATACTTTTCTGAATACCGTTAAAGTTATATTGCTCTCTCCATTTAATGATTCAGGGATGAGAATAAATAGTATGGATCTAATCCATTCTTTACATCAAAGCCGACAATTCGACTGGTTAGAAACTTGGCTTTTTCCGGATAACCCCTTGTCTCCATTGGGTTCAAGTGATGAAACGATAAACTCGTTAGCAGAAATTAATAATTTATTAAAGGTATATCCTGAAGAAACAAAAGTATTGGAGTTGTCGGCAAAACTCCTCCCCGTAAAAATCCGATTGGCTAGAACCTATCCAGTATGATGATAAAAACGGAGGCAATTGTGCTTCGTTCTATTCCTTATGGAGAATCTTCTATTATTACCACCATTTTTACCCGTCAACAAGGATTAAAAACTTTTTTAGTACGAGCAGGAAAAGGAGCAAAAGGTCAGGCAAAATCTAATTTGTTTAAACCCCTAAATCTTGTTGTTATTGATTATTTTCAAAAGGAAAACAAGTCCATTCAATATTTAAGCGACGCTCGTCTGTTCTACTATTATAAATCCTTAAATCAGGATCCCGTAAAAATCACTTCAGCGTTTTTGATGCTTGAAATCCTGAGAAATTGTCTGAAAGAAGAAGAAAAAAATCTGGATTTATACGATTTTATTCTAAAAACGCTTATGGAGATGGATACAGAGCGTCGAACTGTTTTTGCTCATTTATCTTGGTTTTTATTGCATCTGACACGATTTGTTGGGTTTATGCCTTACGCAGATGTTAGTGAAAACTGTTCTGCTTTCTATTTTGATATTGAATCTGGGAGAATTGAAGAATCTACCGGTGCGAATGATAAAATCGCTGAATTGGTTTATCAATTTTGTACAAAATCAGCAGAAGAAGTAAAAGATATTATCATCCATAAAGAGGAACGAAAAGCTCTTATCCTGAGAATTATCAAATACTATCTTCATCACATAGAAGGTTTTCAAGAACCCGAAAGCTTACAAATTATGGAAGATGTTTTTCGGAATTAAATTAGGATTCATGGGTATGATTATTTTTAATCAGCCGAGTAAATTCTTGGTATAATAATAAATACTCAGATGCCCATTTATGAAGTAATTCTGTATGTCGTTTTTGACTTACTTCATCGCCTCTTATGGCTGGACCCGTTTGCGCTTTTTCAGCACCGAGTACCGTAAATTTAGCTAGGGTTTCTTGTAATAACTCCTGATATAAATCTTCGGGCAGTCCTGCACGGCAGGCTAATTCAGAAGAAATTCCAAATAAATAGTTTCCAAAATTATTCGCAAACACCGCACCGAGGTGCGCTTTTAACCGAGTTTCTGCATCACAATAAATAACTTGGGCATGTAAGCTTAAGGTTATAGATTGAAGTACATTCTTAAGTATTTCATCAGTGCAATCAATCAAAATCGGAATCTGGTTAATTGGGATTTGACGCATCCGACTAAAGGTTTGTAAAGGATACCAAACGCCAAATGGAATATTTCCTAATAAATCAGGATTTAATTGTCCCGCCCCTGACACTTGAACAATACCAATTCTGGGTGGGATTTTAATAAATAAAGTTACCATTTCGTTCAAAACATCATCTGGAACGGCAAGTATGATTAAATCAGCACTTTCAGGTAATTGATCAAAAGAATAAATAGTAGCATCAGGAAAGCGAACCCTTGCCACTAATGGATTTCTGGAAACTAAGGAAACCTGATGATGCTGAGATAATGCAGGATAAAGACTTGTCGCTAATCCTCCGGTACCTACAATTATTATTTCTAGCGGAAATATCTCATTTTCTGTTCTCATTATTCAAAGGTAGGATTTCCCTGTTTTTATCCTTTCTATCTTTACACTATGAATAGGGAAAATTGTCAAAAAGCATTAGAAAAGCTGGTCATAGAAACAGGAGATTGGATAAAACAAGAACGTAAAAAGTTTAATCATAATCACATAGAGAAGAAGGGTAGAAATGATCTCGTTTCTTATGTAGATCGAACAGCAGAAACCCAATTAACAGAAGCTTTAAAATCTTTAATTCCAGGCGCAGGTTTTTTAAATGAAGAAGGAGGTGCCGCTGAAGGAAATGAATATACATGGATTATTGATCCCCTCGATGGAACCACAAATTTTATCCATGGAATTCCTATTTATGGTGTAAGTGTAGCGCTTGCACTAAATCAACAAGTAATAATCGGTTGTGTGTATGACCCCGAAAGAAATGAACTGTTTAGTGCAGGTTTAGGAACTGGAGCCTTTAGAAACGGTCAACCCATCCAAGTATCTCAAACACCAACCCTTTCTGAAAGCTTAGTGGCTACTGGCTTTCCATATACCTGGTTTGACCACATGGACGCATATCTAAACGCATTTAAAGAAATGTTGCAAAAAACCCAAGGCTTACGAAGGCCCGGTGCAGCTTCTATAGATTTAGTTTGGACCGCCTGCGGTAGATTTGATGCCTATTTTGAATCCTGGTTAAAACCTTGGGATATTGCTGCAGGTATGTTGATCGTTACAGAAGCTGGAGGAAAAGTTTCTACCTTCTCAGGATCAGATTCGGTTTTATTTGCAAACGAAATCTTAGCTACCAACGCTTTTATACATGCCGAAATGGCAGAAATACTAATGAAATATCCGGTTCAATAATCCCCGGCACGATAATTAGTTCCCTTCCCCGTCTTTTAACTAATTTTACCAATCCTAAACTATGGGATTTCTAACCTTAGTTATTCATCCCTTTTATCTTCGCATTCTCTGGTATTTATGATATCCTTCTTAACAAAACTTTTTGGGTCTAAAAAAGATAAAGACGTAAAAGATCTGCTCCCCTTGGTGGCAGAAATCAATCAACAATTTGAGTTATTAAAATCAATTGATAATGATGCTTTACGGGCTAAAACTGAAACTTTTAAAAATCGTATCTCTGAACATCTTCAAGCAATTGATGAAGAAATAATGAACCTTCATCAGGAAATTCAGCAAGCCCTTGAATATGAAACGAAGGAAGCTCTGTTTGCTGATTTAGATAAACTTAAAAAACAACGTAATCGTCAACTCGAGGAAGTACTATTAATTCTTCTTCCAGAAGCTTTTGCAGTTGTTAAGGAAACTGCGCGTAGATGGTCAATTAATAAAGAAATAAGAGTTAAAGCTACGGATTGGGATAGAGAATTAGCGGTAGAACAAACCAATGTAAAAATTGAAGGAGATTACGCCATTTGGTCGAATAAATGGATAGCGGCAGGGGTTGAAATTGAATGGAATATGGTTCATTATGATGTTCAGCTCATTGGAGGTATCGTTTTACATCAAGGAAAAATTTCTGAAATGGCAACAGGGGAGGGAAAAACCTTGGTTTCTACTTTGCCCGCTTATCTCAATGCTTTATCAGGACAAGGAGTGCATATCGTAACCGTGAATGATTATCTCGCAAAACGGGATGCGGAATGGAACGGGCCGTTATTTCAATTTCATGGCTTAACAGTCGATTGTATCGATAAGCATGAACCAAATTCTGATGAAAGAAAATTAGCCTATCAAGCTGATATAACTTTCGGAACCAATAATGAATTTGGGTTTGATTACCTAAGGGATAACATGGTTACCCACCCAGAGTATTTGGTGCAAAGACCCCATCATTATGCAATCATTGATGAGGTGGATTCTGTATTGGTGGATGAAGCAAGAACACCTTTGATTATTTCTGGTCCTGTGCCCCAAGGGGAAAAACATGAGTTTCATTTATGGAAGCCCCGAATAGAACGATTGGTTTCTGAACAAAAGAAATTGGTCAATACTTTATTAAACGATGCAAAAAAGTTAATCGAAAAAGGAGATACCGAAAAAGGAGGATTAGCTTTATTCAGAGCCTATAAAGGGTTGCCTAAAAGTAAACCCTTAATCAAATACTTAAGCGAAACAGGCATAAAATCTATTCTGCAAAAAACCGAAGGATTTTACATGCAGGATAATTCCAAGAATATGCACGTAGTAGATGATGAATTATTTTTTACCATCGATGAAAAAAATAATCAAATCGAAATGAGCGATAAGGGTCGGGAACTAATCACCCAAACGGGTGAAGATCCTGATCTTTTCGTACTTCCTGATATTGCATCTCTGCTTTCTGAAATCGAAGGAAATACCTCTTTAAAAGATGAAGAACGATTGAAAATTAAGGATGATCTTTCTCGTCAATATGCAGAAAAATCAGAACGACTACATTCGATTCAACAATTATTAAAAGCGTATACGCTTTTTGAAAAGGATATTGAATACATTGTTCAAGAAGGGAAAGTGCAAATTGTAGATGAACAAACTGGGCGTGTATTAGGCGGCAGAAGATATTCAGATGGACTGCACCAGGCAATCGAAGCAAAGGAAAATGTACGTGTAGAAGCAGCTACCCAAACTTTTGCAACCATAACACTTCAAAACTTTTTCCGGATGTATCATAAACTTTCCGGGATGACAGGAACCGCTGAAACTGAAGCAGCTGAGTTTTATCAAATTTATAAATTGGATGTGGTCGTGATTCCTACCCATAAAGATATTATACGTAAAGATGCTGACGACTTAGTGTATAAAACCAAACGTGAAAAATATGATGCTGTAATTAATGAGATTGTAAAACTTACTAGCGAAAATAGACCTGTATTAGTAGGAACTACCTCTGTAGAGGTTTCAGAATTGTTGAGCCGTATGTTAAAACTTAGAAACCTTCGGCATAATGTGTTAAATGCAAAGTTTCATCAACGAGAAGCAGAAATAGTAGCTGAAGCGGGGAAATCAGGAACAGTTACCATCGCTACCAATATGGCCGGAAGAGGAACGGATATTAAACTGGGAGAAGGGGTTAAAGATGCTGGAGGATTAGCCATTATTGGTACAGAAAGACATGATTCTAGACGGGTCGATCGTCAGTTGAGGGGTAGATCGGGTCGTCAAGGGGATCCAGGTTCTTCCCAATTTTTTGTGTCGCTTGAAGATGATTTGATGCGACTCTTTGGCTCAGAAAGAATTTCTAAATGGATGGATAGAATGGGCTTGAAAGAAGGGGAAGTAATCCAAAGTAGCTTGATTTCTAAAACCATTACAAACGCTCAGAAAAAAGTTGAAGAAAACAACTTTGGAATGAGAAAGAGATTGTTGGAATACGATGATGTAATGAACTCTCAACGGGAAGTAATTTACCGAAGAAGAAGAAATGCATTGTTTGGAGATAAAATTAAAATTGACCTAGATAATATGTTGTTCGATTTATGCCAAACCTTAATCGAACGATACCAACAAGGACATGATGCAGAAGGTCTTCGTTTAGAAGCCTTCCGTTTGTTAGCAATTGATCCCCCCTTCCGTGAAAAAGAATTAAGTGAAGCTTCTGAATCTACTTTAACGCAACAGTTATATCAAACCGCTAGAGAATACTATGACCGTAAGCGTTTGAAATTAGCGCAGGAAACTTTGGAAGGATTCAACAGAATTAAGCGTGATAAACCGGAAGTTCGATTTGTCGAAATAAAGTTTGTGGATGGAGTAAGATCTATTCGACTCATGTTGGAAATTGACGATGTGTTGGATACACAAGGATTGTTTATTCCAGACGAATTCGAAAAACACTTATCCCTTGCCTTAATTGATGATAAATGGAAAAACCATTTAAGAGAAATGGATGATCTTCGTCAATCGGTTCAAAATGCCGTGTATGAGCAAAAAGATCCTTTGCTCGTGTATAAGTTTGAAGCCTTCGAACTCTTTCAGCAAATGTTAAAGGAGATTAATTTACAAGTAATAAGCTTCCTTTTCAAGGCTGAAATTGCCAGTAGTGATGCACCCCTTAAAACCGGTGCACCCTTAGCTTCTCGGGATGACTTTAGCCGTTTGAAAGCACGCCATGAGGATGCAGGAAGAGCTTTGCCAACAGGAGAAAATGGGGCACCTGAACCTGCAGAAGAGCCTGCTAAAAAAGAACCTATTCGAGTGGGTCCCAAAGTTGGCCCTAATGACCCCTGTCCTTGTGGATCAGGTAAAAAATATAAAAAATGCCACGGAGCTTAATTTTTATCCTTTCTCTGTTTTTTCTAACGGCTTGTCATTCCGATAAAGACAGGGCATTAGCTTATAATGATACAATTATTCATTATCAAATTCAGCTGGTAGAAAAAATGGATAGTATCAACTCCTTAATTGAAAAAAAAGATACCACAACCGCACATCAAAAGGTATTGGCCTTACAAAAAAATGTTCGGGAATGGATACCCCAGTTATTGTCAGTAGATACTATTCCCGGTGGGGCAAATATGAAATATTTAATGTTAGATTTACTTAAATATTATGATGGTCTCTTAGCTAGTGCTTATCCCGGTATTTTAGCTGTCGCTGGAAATGATACCACCTCAGTTGAAGATATTAAAGCCCAATTAATGGGACTTCAATTACTTGAAATGGGGGCTATGCAAATCGAAAAACAACTTAGAGAAGCACAAGATTCTTTAATTGAAAAATATAATATCCGGGTTTCCCGAGTTGAAAAATCAGAGTAAATTTTCTCTTCCAATTATTTATTACGTTTTACTATTATTTAATCCTCTATCTAATTTATGAAAATAAATAATCTATTTAAGTGGCTATTAGTTGCCCTATTAATTGTTTGGGGAACCTACTGCGTATGGGATATGTGGTATGGCATGCAAATGAATGCTTGTGTGGATGTGTTTACCAATCCACTTTGTAGCACTTGGGAGCAGTTGGCATCTAATCTAACCATGATTATCATTCAATTGTCCTTGTTTTATTTTGTGGTAAATCCTACGGGATATCGTTTTGACCATGATTTATTACGCCCCCTTTTAATTTTTCCTGTTTATTTAGTTTTCTCAATTATGGCAGTGACAGGAGCGAATCATTCAGGTTATGTAAATTGGGTTTATGAACAATGGTGCCTTGGGATTACTTTATTGGATATGATCCTTATTTTAATTGGTTTGTTTTTTCGTTGGAAAAATAAAAACACCTCTCAAGCTTAGATTATTTAAGAATTATATTTTAAGTAAAAGTGACGTAGATCATTTTTTAAAATTCAATAATCAGTCAAATTTATATTACAGAACATTTAATTGTAGTAATTAATTAGCTGTTCTATTTTAATTTATCAATTTTAGAATAGGATTTGATGCTCTTTTTAAATTTTCTTGAAAACTAATGATCTATCATAGAGGATTTTCATTATTTATTTCACGGCTTTTGTTTTAAGTAATGTTAATCTAAAATAATCTTAGTTTTTTAAACGATTTTATAATGAAAATATATCTGTTTGTTGCCCATCCTGATAGGGATAGTTTGTGCACATCCCTTGCAGATGCCTATGCAGCCGGAGCATTATCCGCCGGCCATGAAGTTCGTCGGCAGGATATTGCGAATTTACAATTCGACCCTGTTTTACATAAAGGATATAAAACAATCCAACCTTTAGAAAAGGATTTAATAATTGCCCAGGAAAATATTTCCTGGTGTAATAAATGGGTGATTTTTTATCCCCTTTGGTGGGGCAGCGTACCTGCTGCATTTAAAGGGTTTTTAGATAGAACACTTTTGCCAGGTTTTGCCTTTAAACATCATGAAAATGATCCCTTTCAAGATAAATTATTAAAGGGTAGAAGTGCACATTTAATTTGTACTTCCGATGCCCCCTCCTTTTGGATTTGGGCAGTTTATCGAAATGCTGACTATCATTTTTTAAAAGCAGCCACCTTAAATTATTGTGGATTTAATCCCGTTCGTATTACCCGTCTAGGAAGAATACGATTTAGAAAACCAGAAGAAATAAATAATATGTTGGATAAAATGAAAAAGGAAGGAGCGAATAAATAATTATTAATTAAGCTTGGGTTAATTCCAACACAGTTATTTCAGGTAAAATACCTACTCTTCCTGGAAATCCAATAAATCCAAATCCCCGGTTAACATATATAGCCTGTTGATTTTCTTGGTAAAGTCCAGCCCACTGTTTATATATAAATTGTACCGGGCTCCATTGATAACCTAATATATCAACCCCAAATTGAAAACCATGTGTATGTCCGGATAAGGTTAAATTAATTTCAGGATATTTCGTGCGCACTTGAGCATCCCAATGGGAAGGGTCATGCGATAATAAAACTTTCACAGGTACTTCAGGCATATTTTCAATAGCCATATCTAATTTACCATATTTTGGGAAGCCAGCACGAGCACCCCAGTTTTCTATCCCAATTAATGCAATAGAGCTTGTACCCTTGGTTAAAATGGTATGCTCATTCATCATTAATTTCCAGCCCACCTTTTCATGAAAGGAAAGCATATTCTTAAAGTTTTGTTCCTTTTCACCCGGCTTCCAATCCCGAACATAGTCCCCATAATCGTGATTTCCCAAGATGGAATAAACCCCCATGGGTGCTGAAAGTCCAGATAATAAATCTTGATAGGGGAGGGCTTCCTCTGTTTTATTATTTACTAAATCTCCTGTAAAACAAATTATATCAGCTTTTTGCGCATGAATTAATTCAAACCCTTTTGCAACAGCCTCTTTATCATCAAAACTCCCAGTATGTAAATCTGAGATTTGTAATATTTTAAAACCTTCAAAATCGGAGGGTAAATTTTTAATCGGAACTTTAACATTTCTAACTACATATTCATACCGACCTTTTAAAATTCCATAAGCAACAGAGGCGAAAGGTAACATAGCCAGAAATGCCCCCGATTTTACTAAAAAATCTGATCTCGTAAGGGATGAATAATTGCCTGAAACTTCATTGCTTCCAGAACTCTTTAATCCATTTATTTTTTGAATAATCCATTGTATCCAGATAATTATATCATCGAATAATAAAAAAATTATAAAGGTAAGTTTAGGTAAATAAAGTAATACAAATGTCCCTATAGTAGCAGTCACCCATTTGCTGCTGGGTCCATTTTTTGCAGAGGGTATTAAAAATAATGAAAGCGGTAAGAGATAAAATCCAATAGTAATTGCCCAGTATGAAATTCTAATAATTAATTTCCAACGATCTGAAGATATATTTTGGGTTAAATGTTTAATTCCTTGAAATGCATATAAATCAATTAATACTAAAAAAGCAAAAAACAACCCCATTCGAAAAATTAAAGTAAATAAAGGCATTGTATTGATCGTATGATTTATTGAATTTGTGAGACTGATGGTTTGTAAAAACAGAGTATGATCCATGTCATAAGAATTAACCCTGTAAAAATACCTAAAGAGTACACATAAAACTGAAATTCCGTTCCCCAAAAATATGACCAGGTTAAAATAGGAAGCGTAAATATCAATAGCGATAAAATTTTCCAATTGTTATAACTTTTCGGAACAATATACCAAGCGGCTAACCACAGAAATACCAAATGTTGCGTCCAGGTCAAGGGCGAGATTAACAAACACACCACTAAAATATGCGCAGCACCGGATAGATGAGGTTTGTTAGGACTTCTTACATAAGAATTTAGTAGGGTACAGAAATATAGCAAGATCGAAATAACTTTTATCGTAGGCCTTAAATACGCAAAATGAATCCAACCAATTTGAACAGATGCATAATTGGCATTCAAGGTTGGAACATTAAATAATCGCGTTACACTAGGCAAAAGAGATTGGTTTCGATAATCCGTAAATACCGAAGGGCGTATTAACTCTGACCAAAAGAAATGATAATATTCTTTCCAATCGATTAAAAAATATTCTTGACGAAATAACATAGGGATCCCTACCCCAACAAGTAAACATAATGGTAAATACAATAATATCTTATTTCTTCCCGGATATAATATCATCCATCCTAATAATAAAACAAATTGCATTTTAAATAATATCGCAATGATTAAAAGCACAATAGCGGGTAATATCTTATTATTTAAATAATTTTTTAATGAGTAAAATATAATAGTAAATAAAAATATATTGTTTTGAACTAAAACAATATTTAAATAAAAATACCAAAGGGTAACAAGCCAAGATATTCCCCATCCCCAGATTTGTTGGGGAGAAACCACAAACCAATCCCAGGAAGTTCGAATAATGGCAAATAAACAGAACAATTGTAAACTGGTAAATATTGCAGAGGCTGTTTTTAGCGGAAATACACCAAATGCGGCATGGATCAAGGCAGCAAATGGCGTATATAAAAAGGTTAATCCAGAAGCTTTGCTTGCATAAAGACTTTCTCCTGATAAAAAATGTTTACCTGAAGTCCAAAACACAAAAAAATCCCCATGGGGTATTTGATGGTTGCCGATCCACAAACCGATAAACCCTGCCAAGGGCAGGGTTATCCAATAATAATATTTTGAATACGGAAAAGGCAAAATCAGGAAAAGTAAAATTACTAATCCTGATTCAGACCGAAAGAATTAAAGCAATTAACTTTTTGAATATTTAATGCTGCATCCAATGGCTTTGGTAGTTTTAACAGTTACTTCTTTGCCAGCAATAAGTTCTTTTAAAGCATTTTCTAAATATTTTTGGTCTGCTTCGGCTCCACTTTTACTATTGTTGTCTATCGCTCCTATATAAGCAACCGATAAACCATCAGCCTTTTTTTGTAATAAATAAACATGTGGGGTTTTAGTAGCTCCATATTTGTGCGCATAAACTCCCCCTTCATCTAGTAAATATGGAAAACTAAACTTTTTTTGTTTCGCTCTTTTTTTCATGTTATCGTATGAATCTTCCGGTTGAATTTGTGGATCATTCGGATTTAAGGCAATAACAGGGTATCCTAAGGATTTGTAGGTTTTATCTAATTGAATAATCCGGTCTTCATAAGCAACTGAAAAGGGACAATGGTTGCAGGTAAACACAACAATAAATCCTTTTGCATCTGAGAAATTATCTAAAGAAACCTGAGCACCATCCACATTTTTTAAGGAGAAACTCTCAGCACGGTCACCTGGGGCATAGCCACTGGCTACTTGAACGGCTGGCTTTTCGCCGATACTCATGCCCTGAGCATTACCTATTAACGGAACTGCAACTACTAGTAGAATTAACAACAAAGTTTTCATAAATTATTCGACTAAAGGTTCAAGTAACAAATATAACTCTTCACAGGTAAAAGAAGTTTCATATAATCCCTCATAGCTTCCATTGGGCAAAACGATTAAGGTTGCCGGAATTGCACCCGACCATCCCGGACTTACTCGATCAATCCAGGTATTAGGGTCTTTTTCATTCATTAACCAAACTTCACTCATGATCCCTTTCTTTTTAAGAAATGGATTTACCCGAGTATCCATATCTGAAGCATAATCCTGACTTACTAAAATCACTTTTATTTTTTTATTGGGAAATCGAGAATTAATTTTTTCAAAACAGGGCAATTCTTCAATACAAGGTTTACACCAGGTTGCCCAAAAATTAATTACCAATACTGTGTCTTTAGGGGTCTTCCAATATTTTTCGGCATCCACAAATTTAATGGCTTGTGTTTGCCCAGATAATTTTAACAGGGATAATACAATAATGCCACACGCAATAATTACTTTTTTAATTTTCATATTTAACCTCCCAGGTAATGGGTACTGCCGAAATAAGCGTAGCATAAACACCGCAATATTTTTCTATTGAAAGGGTAATAGCTTTTTCTAATGCGGATTGCGGAACTTCGGAACTGCAGTGATAAATAAGATGAAGGGATAAGAATTTTTTAGGATGCGTTTCTGCAATTTCCCCTTTGGCTTCTACCGAAAAAAAAACCGGATTGTGATGCATTTTCATTAAAATTGAAATTACATCTAAGGCAGTACATCCGGATAACGAAACCAATAATAAAGGTTTTGGGGTAAGTCCTTCAGCACTTCCATCCTCTTTTGTCATCCCCGATATCGGAAATTTAATTTCGCCTACCTCGGCTTCAAAATTTAATTCCGATTTCCAATTACAGGAGGCTGTTAATTCCATGTTTTTTATCCTTCAATATAAGTGATTTTATCTTGTGCCACCGGATTTAATCCTCCCATTTTTAATAATATTTGAGCGGTAGTAAATACATCCTTTTCACAATATTTACGAATTCTCTCTAAATCATTTTCTTGCCAAAATACACGCCCTACATCCGCGCCAGATATGTCTTCTTTCGGAGTAGGAAGGTCAAATACCGCTGCCAATAAATCTAAACTGGTAAACGCTTTATAATCTCCAAACTTCCAAAGTTCAAGGGTATCTAAATGAGAAATTTCCCATGGTTTTTTTCCTTGGATAGATAGTATATCCGGAATCGAAATACCATTAATTAATAATCTTCTGCATAAATACGGATAATCAAATTCTTTCCCATTATGCGCACATAATCTCCATCCTGCTTTTTTCTGAATCATTTCTGAAAAACTCAGCAAAATAGATTTTTCATCTATGTCATAAAATGATTTAACTCTAAATCCAGGTTCCCCATCTTGCCAAATTAAATAACCACAGGAAATACAAATTATTTTCCCAAACTCGGCATATATAGCAGCGCGTTCAGTATAAGCTTCGGCAGGAGGTAAATCTTTAACTGGTGCCAAAGTTTGCGCTTTTCTATTCCACAGTAACTGCATTTTATCTGAAAGTTCTGAATAGCTCTTTTTGCCACTTACTGTCTCAATGTCGAGAAATAAAATTTGCTGAAAATCCTGAAAAGTTTGCATAGATTAATTTGCAGGCAACTTACTTAATTTTTATCATCAGGAACAGGACAATTTCAAATACTTTACCCTTTCGTTTAAATCTACTTAAATATTTTATTTCTGATGGATTAACTCTTCGCTTTGCTAAATGGTAATATTGACCAGCTTTTTTTTAGTTTTTATCCCTAAGAAAAAGGAGTCAATTCTTATTTAAACGTTTCAATATAGGCAACAATTGCCTCTAGCTGCTCTTCTCCTAATGCCGCATATGCTGGCATTGCGCCTTTTCCATTCTTAATTCTTAAAAGCTTTTCCGCACGCGTTAATTTTGAAGTAGCAAGGTTGGAGGCTCCGGATAATCCCTTATCTCCTTTGGGCCCATGGCACTTTTCACAATTCAGCGTATAAAGTTTTAATCCTAATTCTTCACTGGTTTTACCTACTGAGGAAGTTACAGAAATAGGCTTATTTACATTTTTCCGATGTATTTCAGCTAATCCATAAGCAAGAATTAATAATACAAACGACAATGCAGCGAGTCCTTTGTTCATTTTCCGAAAACCAATAACCGCCAACGGTATGGATAAGGCAACTGCTACTAGTTTTCCCCATAGAAACAAGGAGG
>RFSG01000029.1 GCA_009924095.1 Sphingobacteriia bacterium | reverse complement strand
GATACCCTGATCGAAGTCGTGAATGGGCTAAAGAAGCGCAACGAGTGCTTCCAGGGATTTCTTTACCCAGAGAGGTAGATAGTTTATTATCGGTGAATTAAAGAATGAATTAATTCTTTATTTACATATTTATTCCCCAGCATTCCACCAGTAAATAGCTTCTGGATAATTTAATTCTTTTGATGTACGCATATATTTTCTAGCAGTTCCATAATTACCTTCTGTTTCTTCAATTTTACCCAACAGATACCAAGCTACACCGGATTTAGAATCTATCTCTAATGCATGCCAAGCAAATTCAGCTGCCTGAACATAATTTTTTTGTTCCGCTGCAGCCCTTGACATCCATATCCAAGCTGAAATATCCTGAGGTTTATATCTAATATATTTTCGAAACCAATCTATTGCCAAAGAATCTTGTCCGTCTCTAAAACAAGCTATACCAGCTTCTTTAGATAAATCAGGCTCAAAAGGAAATTTATCCACCGCACGATTAATTAAAACTAAAGCATCCTGAGAACGTATTAATGCATTTGAAGATTGAATGGCTCCTTTTAAAGCTTTATTTTCTAAATCATATCCATATTTTTTCCAAGAATGATCCTGACTGATTCTAGCAGAATGAATAGCCAATAAATAATCTTGTAATGCAAAGGCAGGTAAATTTTGCTTTTGAAAATTATCCGCCAATTTAAATCGAATATATCCTACGTCAGGATTATCTTCCAAAATACTGGAATAAATAGATTCATTATTATTCCATAACTGGATTCGATGTAGGGTAAGTCCTATCCAACCTACAACCAATATTAATCCTAATGCTCGTAAAGGATAATGTAAATCTGATCGTTTTTTCCAAACAATCCAACAATATTCTACCAATAAAAATAAAGGTCCGATAACTGCCAAATAATGAAAACGATCTGCCATTAATACCTCAGGGGCAAGCCATAGAAATGCAATCGGTAATTGAGGAATTAACCATAATCCCCAACCTAACTGCGCTGTTCTACCCCACCCTTTCCATCTCCAAATAATAAAAATTAAAATCAACCCAACAATAAATACAAAATGATAAATGTATAAATGCAATGGCCAAGAATACCAAGCAGATAAATGTATGGGCAAAATAAATGATCCTGCATAATATCCCATTCGAAAAATATATACTGCAATTTGCTCCGGTATATTCCATTGGGAAGGAAAAGCATCTGCACTATATTGATTTAATGCCGACATCCAGATCCAAACAAATGCTAAAACAATGAAAGGAAATTTCTTACGCAACTGCCAACCCCATGAATATTTATTCTGGGAATGCTGCTCCAATAACCAGGTAAAAACAGGTAATGTTATAGCTATGGGATGACTTAATCCTGCAATACAAAATCCAGCAAAACTAATTCTATACCAATACGCATTTCGAGTTAATAAATAGCGATACCATCCAATTAAAAAAATTAATGAACCTGTTGTCAATAATAAAATATTTCGGGAAGCAATCCAGCTCACAGCTTCGGTTTGTAAGGGATGTAATCCAAAGCCTAAAGCAATTAACCATGCTTTCAATCTATTTTGGGTGATATGTCGGCAAAACATATATACCAGCCAACAATTTAATAAATGAAAAACAACATTTGAATTATGATAAATAAATGGACGCAATCCTCCTAATTTATAATCTAACGCATAACTCAACCAAACTACAGGTTGAAAAGTGTTTAAATAAGGGGAAGTAAATAAATCAATCCAAGTAGAGGGTTTTAATTGACGAATTCTAAGATTTTGTAAAATATAGGATTCATCTAACCAAGATAAAAAATCATGTGAAAGTACACTGAGATAAGGAATACCTACTAGAATAAATAATAATATTACATTTCTGCCCGGCTTGCGTAACAGCTGTTCTGCTAAAAAATTAAATATAGGGGTCATATTTTATTTTAGCCATTGGGCTGCACCCGGATGACCTAATTGATTCGCTTTAGCAAAATGAATTCTTGCATTCTCTTTCTCCCCTAAGGTAAGATATAAAACACCTAAATTATATTCTGCATCCCGAAAAGAAGGATTTGCCTGTAAAGCTGAAGTATAACATTTAATCGCCTCTGGATAATTCTTTTGTTGAAAATATACTACCCCCATATTACTGAAAGCATCAGCATAATTGGGATCTAATTGTAAGGCTTGTTTATATAAATAAATGGCAGAGTCTAATAGATTTCGAGTAAAATATAAATTACCAATATTATATCGAATACGGGGTTCGCGAGGACTCAATTCTGCTGCTTTCATCAACAATGCCGTAGCTTCAGCAGGACGACCTAATTCATTATATAAAGTTCCCAAATTATTATAAGGAGATGCATTATTAGGATTTATCTCAATAGATTTATTAAAGTACACAATGGATTCATCATATTTCTTAAGGGCTTGCAAAGCAGTTGCTAGATTATTATATGTATCCGAATGTTTTGGATTTAATTTGATTGCTTTATAATATAGAGGGACTGCGTCCGCACTTCGTTGATATTTATTTAATATTATTCCTAAATTATTATAGGGTTCAAAATAATTACTATCAATGGCTAGTGCTTTTTGATACAATTCTACCGCACGTTTTTCACCAGCATCTCCGGTCTTTTCGAGCGAAACCCCTAGATTAAATAAAATAAAAGGAACCTTTGGATTTTGTTCCAAGGCGGCACTCCATAAACTTATAGAATCTTTCCAAACCAATATTTGTTTACGAGTAAGAAAACTCCAAATCCCAATTAATAAAATTAAGGGAGCGACAATTGGCCAAATTATTTTTTGATTTCGAATACAAGCCACTGCTGCTGCAAGGGCAAAGCCAATTCCAGCAATATAAAAATAACGATCGGCAGCAATTGCTTTTCCTACTGGTAAAATTTGTAATACGATGCTGATGGAAATGGTATAAAACAATAAAGCAAATAATAATTCCGGAACCTTTTTTCGAATTACCCAAGCTCCTCCTAAAACACCTATCATTAACAATGGGGCAATCCAAAGTACAATTTCTTTGGGCCCTGGATATTCATAATGTGCAGATAAGGGCCATGGCCATATTAATAACTTTAAATACCAAATCCAGCCAAAGGTGGGGTAACAAATAAAGGCAATAAAAGGTAGCCCTTGCATATCATTTCTAACGGCCCCTGCTTCCTGTTGTGCCATTACTGCAACAATTCCAAAAGTCAAAGAAATTAATATCATTACAGGATAAATCCATCTCGTGGCTTGCAATTTTAACCAAGGAATAATTGGGAAAGATCCTTTTTTCTGAAATTCTACCGCAGCTGTGGTTAATAAAAATAATCCAGGAAAAACAACTGCCATTCCTTTCGATAAACAAGATAAAATCCAAAGGAACAACATTAAAAACAACATCCATTGTTTTTGTTTTTGCATCCACAAAATCCCTACCCATAATGCAGAAGCTAAAAAAGCTCCATATAAAACATCTTTTCGTTCGGCTGCCCATGCCACTGATTCTACCCGTGTAGGATGAATACAGGTAATAAAAAAGGCAATCAAAAATGCTAACCAATGTCCCCCACTTAATTGCCAGGCACATAAGCCTACAAATAAACAGAAAATTAAATGTAAAATAATATTAGTGCGAATAAAACCAGCAGCAGCCTCTCCAAATAATTTATAATCTACAGAATAAGAAATCATCGTGAGAGGATGATAATTCCCCATATAAAAAGATGAAAACTGCTGTTGAATATTTATTTCTCGTAAAGATTTATTTTCAGTTATATAAGCACGCTCATCATAATTGGTGAGATTATTCTTTAAAGCTGGTTGCCAAATAATAAATCCAATTATCAAGGATAATACAATCGCCAATAAAGAAGGAATATAATTGGAATTAGGTTTAGTATTTACCGAGGATTTTTTCTTATTCATAAAGATTCTTATTGAGATACCCCCATTTGTTGCAACCATTGAGCAGCTGAAGGATTACCCTTTGCGGCCGCCTGTCGAATTTTTTCAACAGCTTTTTCAAGTTGCCCATTTTGATATAACATTAAACCGTAATTAAATAAAGTACTTTCATTACCAGGATTTAATCTTAAAGCTTCCTGAAACATTTTATCAGCTGCATCATATTCTTTTTTGATTGCATAAATATTTCCCAAATTTCCATAACATTCCGGCAAAGCATCATTAAATACCAGTGCTTTTCGAAAACAAATAGCAGCCGAATCTAAATTTCCGGAACTTGCTAATTGATTTCCAATTTTACTCCAAACTGTTCCTAATTTGTGCAATACCAAAGTATCTCCGGGTTTTAGACTTAAAAATTTATGAAAATGAAATAATGCTTTATTTAAGGAATCTATATGGGTATAATTATTTCCTAAATTATGGTGTCCTATAGCATAATCAGGTCGATATTTTAAGGCAGCATGATAAAAAGCAATAGCCCGGCGATAATCTTTATCGGCGGTAAATTGATTGGCAATATTATTATAAGCTACTGGCACATTGGGAAATTGATTTAATACATCTAAAAATAAAACATAGGTATCTGCCCATTTTAGAGTTCTTTGTTGGGTAAGCAGCAATAAACCACAAATAAGAATAGTACCTACATAATAAATATATTTATGATGGGTAAGGTATTGAAATCCATATCCGATTAAAATACAAAGACCTATTGAAGGTAAATAATAATATCGTTCGGAAACCATTGTTTCCCCCACGGGTAGCCATTGCAAAACCGGGAGGATGGCGATTATAAAACAACCCATCCCCAATAAAAGAACAGGCAATTTTTTACCAAAATAAATAATAACTCCTACTATAGCTGCAATTACCAGAGGGGCAAGCCAATAATAAAAGGGAAGTCCTGCTTCTGATTTTATCGGATAAGGATAATAAGCAGATTGAGCAATGGGAAGTATGGTTTTGTATAGATAAAAAAACAAACCATACGCACCAATTAAAAATTGATCAATAATAGAATATTGATGAAATACCCGAATATTTCCTCCCTCCGCTTGCGCATCTATCGCAACAATTCCAATAATCACCGAAATAATTAATCCGGGAACATACGCTAGCAAAGCTTTCATCTGAAATCTTCGGGCAGGTGTATTCCAAGTATCCATCAGCCAAGCTAGCACAGGAGTAACTACCGCTTGTGCTTTAGCTGTACAAGCAAGAAAAAATAATAGTAAACTGATATAATAATACTTATTATAATCTCCTTTTTTACGATATGACCAAGATATTAAGGATCCTAACACAAAAAAAGTATATAAAACATCTTTACGTTCCGCAGCCCAGGCTACTGATTCCACATGCAAAGGATGCACAGCAAACAAAGCACCAGCCCAAATTCCAGTTAAAGTTCCCGGAAAAAGCCGAAAACCAATCCATACTACCCCAGCACTATTGAATGCATGGATGATCATATTGGTAAAATGAAATCCCCAGGGCTCCGCACCGAATAAAGTTTTATCCAACGAAAGACTCATCATCGTAAGGGGATGCCAATTTCCCATGACATACTCACCCCAATAATAAGCCCAAGCAGCGCGATTCCACTTGCCCAGCATAAGGTTTTCATACACATATCGGTTATCATCCCATTCTACAAAACCATTTTGTAAAGCAGGTAAATATGCGATAAACGCTAATAGTGCTACCCCAACTGCCCCCCAGGTAAGGGCAGAATGTTTCTTGGGTATGGAAGTCTTTGGGTTAGCCATGCCTTGAAATTACCAATTTTCTCCCCTTGACTTGAGAAATTGCTGTGCAGGCGCATGTCCTAAGGACGCAGCCTTTCGATAAGCTTGAAACGCAGTCACCGTATCCCCTCTTTGATGCCAAGCAATTCCATAGTTAAACCAAGCACTGGGCAACTTCGGATCTAAGGTTACCGCTTTGTTAAAATAGTACAAAGCCGAATCTGATTTCCCTATTAATCCAAACGAAGAACCTAAATTATTGTAGGCATCTGCATAATCTGGCTTTAATCGAACAGCTTCTTTGTATTGAAGCACCGAAGCATCATATTTACCCATCACCCCATATAAACTACCCAAATTATTAAATACCGTAGGGTTATTCGGATTTAAGGCTCGTGACTTCAACAAATGATATTCACTCTTCTGAACATTTCCTTTTAAATTATACGCATACCCTAAATTATTATGAGGTTCAGCTAAATCAGGAGCTAATCGAATCGCTTCTTCCAACAATAATATGGCACTATCTGGCATTTGTAAATGTGTGTAATTGTATCCTCCATCATTATAGGAATCTGGGGAGGTAGGATTATTCCTTATGCCTTCTAAAAAAGTATTGATTGCTTGGCGACGATTCCCTTGTTTTTCATAATATCTTCCCAAGTTTACAAAGGCAAAATCCACAGTTGGGTTGATATCAATAATATGTTGAAAAAAGGTTTCAGTGCTCTTCCATATTTTAACCTGCTGCCAGGTCAAAATCCCCCACCCGGCAGCGAATCCCAATATCAGCGTACGTGCCCAATGAATAGTCAAAAGTAAGACTCCTTGATAAGCAATGAATCCCACCCCAAGTGCAGGTAGGTAAAAATATCTATCCGCTGCAATTGCATTTCCTACTGGTAAAAACTGGGCAACTGGTAATACTTGTAAGAAATACCAAACCCCTCCCATCGCTAACCAGGGATACTTATTCCAGCATTTCCAGATGGCAAAAATTCCGAGTCCTACGAATACCGGCCCTGCATACATATACAATGGAATAGGCTCTTTAGGATAAGGATAAAAAGGAGATAAGTTGAACGGAAAGATGGCTTTGCCCCAATAAAACACCAAACTCCAAAACCCCATTAACAATTGATACAGGGCAGTATGCGCTTCGGTTTCCTTAATATTTCCGCCTTGTTTCTGAGCATATATCGCCAACAGACCAAACCCCAATGCAGTTGCCAACATCACCCATATCCAAGGATCTCGAAGCAAAGTTTTGATTTTTTTTCCTTGAAATATATCTGTGAGGATTATCATAGGGGCAAACATAACTGCTTGTCCTTTCGACAAACAGGCAGCAATAAATAATAGCCAGGTGAAAATTGCCCATTTTAGGGTATTTGTTTTTCGAAAGTTAAGCCAGGTTAATAATCCAGCTAAAAAAAAGAACCCATACAAAACATCCTTTCTTTCCGTTGCCCAAGCAACCGATTCAACATGTAATGGGTGTAAGCCAAACAACAAAGAAACCACTAAAGCAGCCAAATTACTTTTGGTCATCAAATAAGCATATCTACCTGTCAATACTGTTGCTCCCAGATGCAATAGAAGATTATCTAAATGATATAACCAGGGATTTACTTTCACGAACGAATATTCCAGGGCATAGGTTAAGATGACGAACGGGTGATAGTTCCCCATTACCAGATTAGAAAAGATTTGACGAATTCCGGCAAAACTCAAATCCTTTATCAGCGGATTTTCATAGATATACACATTATCATCCCAACTTAAAAAACCTAATCGGGTAACCGAATTGTAGGCAAGGGCTGTAGCTATAACAGAAATCAGCCACCACCAGGATTCAGGTTTTAGCACGTTGGACTTATTAACAGGAGATTTCTTCATCAATTCGAAAAAATATCGAAAACGAAATAAATAATAAACTAAACCTAAAAAACAATTCGTTCTTTTTTTTAACTGGACTTCAACAAAACTAGCCATGAAAGTAAAACGATTAATGCTGTTTGTATTCTTGTTTCTGTTCTTTTTGATCTTAAAATATGCAAAGGCAGATGCAGCTCCCGTCCCTTTCTTTACTCAACCGTCTTTACAGTTAAACACCTTGGGATAACTACTGTAAAAATATCGGGGGTTAATTGTTAAGTTTGTCGTAAACCTTTTGAGAAAGAGTATCCCATTATCCTATTATCAGGCGTTAAAGTCGATTTTTATGCAAAAGAGACTATATTTTAAATTAAAGGTTTGGATAGGATTATTGCTAGTCAGTATCCTACCGTTAAAGGCAGATTATTTATTGGTTCCGATGGATGAATTACAATCGGATCATTTGAAGGCCTATGGAATTGCCTTTTGGGTAATCCAGCAAGGTTCTGAGGTAGATTGGTTATTAAACTATAGAGGGGGCTCGTTTATGTTTCCCCTTCAGGATGTTTTTGAAAAAGAGTTAAAAATAAGAGATGTTACCTACGACCGTATCACCGATGTTGCTTCAGCCCGAATTATTAAAGAGGTGACTTCTGAAGGCGTGAATATGGATGTGATGAAACTAGAAAAAGCACCACGAGTTGCTGTCTATTCTCCAAAAAACAAACAACCTTGGGACGATGCAGTTACATTGGCACTTACTTATGCTGAAATCCCATATGATATCGTGTACGATGAAGAGGTGTTAGATGGTAAATTAAAAGATTATGATTGGTTACACTTACATCACGAAGACTTTACCGGTCAGTACGGAAAATTTTGGGCAATGTATCACACCCAACAATGGTATCGGGAACAGGAAGCAGAGAATGAAGGGATTGCAGCGCGATATAAATTTTCAAAAGTATCCCAATTAAAATTAGCGGTAGCACTAACCCTTAGAACCTTTGTGGAAAACGGAGGTTTTTTGTTTGCGATGTGTTCCGCCACAGATAGTTATGATATCGCCCTTGCCGCTATGCATACAGATATCTGTTCGGCCATGTTTGATGGGGATAATCCTAGTCCTAATGCGCAAGCCGAGCTTGACTTTACACAAACTTTCGCTTTCGAAAATTTTCAATTGGTCATGGATCCTATGATATATGAATTTTCAGACATTGATGCCACTACTACCCGACAAGTAACCAAGGATATGGATTATTTTTCCTTGTTTGAATTCTCTGCAAAATGGGATCCAGTTCCGACGATGCTTTGTCAGAATCATTCCCAAACCATCAAAGGTTTTATGGGTCAAACCACTTCCTTTAATATGCGCACTTTAAAACCTGAAGTATTGGTGATGGGGCGTTTAAAGGCTTATGAGGAAGCGAGATATATTCATGGAAATTATGGTAAGGGGATGTGGACCTTTTATGGAGGACATGATCCGGAAGATTATCAACACATGGTTGGAGATGAACCTACTATGCTAGAATTACACAAGAATTCACCAGGGTATAGATTAATCTTAAATAATATTCTCTTTCCTGCCGCCAAGAAAAAGAAACAAAAAACCTAAGCATGCAACCTTTTTACTCGGAAGAAGATATATTACCCCGGCTGGTATTTTTGCCAGGCTGGCATTGGAAGTCCAATCAATTAGAAAGGCATTATGAGTTTCAATCCTTTGGAGAAGCGTTTGCTTTTTTAACTAGGGTAGCTTTATTGGCAGAACAAAAAAATCATCATCCCGATTGGAAACAGTCCTATTGTAAAATACAAATTACGCTCACCACACACAGTAAGGGGGGAGTTACAGATAAAGATTTAGAAATGGCAACTTTAATTGAAGGCTATGCTTCAGGTCAGAATTCATGATATAAGTGGACAAGGGTTGCCAGAATACGCAACCCCCCATTCTAGTGGGATGGATCTGTGCGCTCGTGTAGAAGAAGAAATCACCCTACTTCCTGGGGAACGAAGATTAATCCCCACCGGTTTACGGATTGAATTACCAGAAGGTTATGAAGCACAAATTCGCCCAAGAAGTGGATTAGCGCTGAAAAAAGGAATAACGCTAGTGAATAGTCCAGGAACTATTGATGCAGATTATAGAGGTGAAATTGGAGTAATCCTAATTAATTTAGGTCAAGAGCCTTTTATACTTCAACCCGGTGATCGTATTGCACAAATGATTGTTGCTCCTTATACGCGAGTTTCTTGGCTTCCTGCTGAAACCCTTGAAAATTCAACCCGAGGTGCTGGTGGCTTTGGGCATACTGGTATTTAATGTAACTTAACTTTCGATTCTATTGAATTTGTCCCCCACTCTACAGCCTGCTTTTATTTATCGATGGTTCCGAATACTTACCCTTTTCGGAATTATGTTTTTGCTTTTCGCTTGCGGAAAATCCAAAAAAGCTACCCACGCCACAGGTCGCTTTTCCCCTACAACAGATCCACACTTAGAACAAGGATTAATTGGAGATCGCAAAACCAGAATTGATTTTTATTTTGTGGAAGGAGCTACTCAAGTCGCTTTAAAAAATTATGAAGAAGCCATTGGCTTATATAAAGAGGTATTAAAGCAAGATATTCATAATTCCGCAGCCGCTTATGAAATCTCTCGTTGTCTTCAACAATTAAGAAGAAATACAGAAGCACTTCAATTTGCAATTCAAGCTCGAACAGAGGATTCTCAGAACTATTGGTATGGACTTCAAGTTGCCGATCTTCAATTAATTAATCAAAAAACAGAAGACGCAAAAAAAACATGGGAACAATTGGCCCTTAAATATCCCAATGACAGAGATATTCATATAAAATTATCTGAAATTTATTTATCCCTAAATCAAACCGATAAATCTTTAGAGCAATTAGTAATTCTAGATAAAATTACCGGACATTCTCCAGAAATAGCGATTCAGAAATTCAGAATATTATCTGGCGTAGGCAGAAATGAAGAAGCGGCAAAAGAATTAAAAACTTTATTAGCTTCTAATCCTTATGAAATTAATTATTATCAAATATTATATGAATTTTATCAAGCTACAGGTAAACCTACCGAAGCTTTAGAAGTGCTGGAAAATATGTTGCAAGTAGATCCTGGAAATTCATTTGCCTTAATTACTTTATCTCAACATTATAGATCTCAAGGAAAAAAAGAATTAGCCGAACAATACCAAAAGAAGGCGCTTCAATCTTCTCAAGTAAATATTGAAGGAAAGGTGCAATTTTTATTGGCCTTATTAAATGAATTAGAAAAAGATAGCACTCAGGCCCCTGAAATCAGTCGATTAACAGATACCTTAATTGCTCAGCATGGAGATTATTACATGTTATTGGCCATTCGTGCAGATTTATTTCGATTTATGGGCCAATTAGATTCTGCAAGATTCTGGATAAAAAAAGCTTTAACAGCAGATCCTTCTCATGAATCCCTTTGGCAAAATTTATTATACATTGATGCCGGCAAAGAAAATTATTCGTTTTTATGGGAAGATAGTGAATTAGCGCTGGAAGTATTTCCAAATCAAATGGAGTTTTTATATTTAAATGGGGTATCTGCATTTACTTTAAAAAAATACGCAGAAGCAAAAATTCCGCTCGAAAAATTATTAAAACAACCTGCCATTAGTGAAGAAAGAAAATTACAAACGTTAGAATTATTGGGAGACTTGTATCATTATTTAGGAGATTATAGTCGGTCAGATGCCACGTTTGAGCAAGTATTAAAAATTGATTCCAAAAATGCGACAGTGTTAAATAATTATGCCTATTATTTATCGCTCCGATCTCTTGAATTAGAAAAAGCAGAACAATTAGTTTTAAAGGCTATTCAATTACAACCTGAAACAGCCTCTTATGAAGATACTTATGGATGGATTTTATATCAACGGGGAAAATACGCTGAAGCTTTGGAATGGGTTCAGAAGGCCATGAATCGTCAAGAATCTCCAGATATAGCTGATCATTTGGGGGATATTTATTTTCGTCTCGGAAAGCCTGATAAATCTATCGAGCTTTGGAAAAAAGCAAAAGAATTAGGATTAACTGGGCCGGAAATTGAAAGAAAAATCAAGGATGGGGTATTATAGTATTTTAGTTCGGTTTAGTAAACCGATGTTTCGAATGAATCGTTTTTTTGAAATTCTTTTTTGGATCTATTTAATTGGGTTTTCTATGTATGGTTGTAAAACTCGACACAAAGCAGAATCTAACCGACCGATAAAAGAAAAAGAAAAAGAAAAAACAAATAACCATTCAGCAGCCCATCCCTCTTTTATTTTATGGGACAATATTCAAGAAGCAGCATTCCCTTTAGATACGATAGCCTTAAAGGGCGAGGCTGTCTATGAAAATAGAAAAGAATCCTTAAGTTTTTCCTATCGGATTCATATGATTCGCAATCAATTGATTTGGGTATCCGTTTCTAAATTAGGCGTTGAAGGGGTAAGAATATTAATGTTGCCCGATAGTATTCAGATATTAAATCGACTTCAAAAAAATTATCAAGTTTCCGATTATAAATATTTAAGTGAATTAACCGGAATGGAACTCACTCTTTCTTCCTTACAACAATTATTAGTAGGAAATTTAAGTATTGCGAAAGAAAGATTAGTGGTAGATAACCGACATATTGTTCGTTTAATTTTAGATGGAATTCGGGATAGTACCGAAATTCAATATGAAATTGATACGGTTAATTTCCGAATCAATAAAATGGAAACTAAAAATGCTCGTAGAAATTTAAAAAGTGATGTGAAATTTAATAATTTTATTTCTACCCCAAATTCTTATTGGTTTCCTATGCAATTTAATCTGACGGTATTCCAACCCGATCGGCATGCCATTATATTCAAACATAATCGAATAGAAATCCATCCTATTTCTTTTCCTTTAAACTTTTCGGTACCCTTAGATTATGCGCGTATTGAAACTCCATAAAATTTTTATATTTATTTTTCTTTGGGGCATTGGAATTAATTTTTCGCCCAATCCCTTATTTGCCCAGAAAAAAAGCAAAGCACAATTGGAGCGCGAAAGGGTTCGGATGGAGAAAGAAATTCAATTAACCAATAAATTATTAAAAGAAACCAAAAAAATAAAAAAACAATCCATTAACGAATTAAGTCTTTTAAAAAAACAAATTAATCTAAGGGAAAAATTAGTAACAAGCTTAAACGAAGAAATTGAAACGCTGGAAAAAGACATATATCAAACTTTGGATTATGTAGAAACCATGCAATCTGATTTAAATCGTCTGCGAAAAGAATATGGTGATCTTGCCTATTTAACTTATAAAGAACAAACTCCAGTAAATGTGTTATTATGGTTATTTAGTTCTGATAGTTTTGCTCAAGCGTATCGCCGCTTACAATATTTCAGGGAATTTAGTCTATATCGCAAACGACAAATCGGAATGATTCATCGGTCACAACAATATTTAACTCAGAAAATGACCGAATTATCCTATAAACGAAATGAAAAAAATGTATTAAAAGGGAGAGAACAAGAAGAACATATTAAATTGGCAGGTATTAAAAAAGAAAAAGATCTATTATTAAATACTTTACAATTTCAAGAGAAAGAATATCAACGAACCATCAGTGAAAAACAAAAAGCATTAGCAAAACTTAATCGGGAAATTGAAAGTTTAATTCGTGAATCGATGCGGTCGAATGCGCGTAAATCTTCAGCAGGTGAAGATGTAGATATATTAAATCCATTGTCGGGAGCTTTTGAACGAAATAAGGGACAACTACCTTGGCCCTTACCCTCTGGAAAAGGAATTATTACCGGAGAATTTGGTATTCAAACGGATAAAGATGGGCTTGAAATTAATAATCATGGGATTTATATTTCTACTGCACAAAATCAAGTAATTCGTTCTGTCTTTGGAGGAAAAGTTACTGCGGTTAAATCCATTCCGGGATTCGGTAAGGTAATAATTATTGAACACGGCAGATATAGAACGGTATATACCAATCTGAAGGAAGTAAAAATAAAAGAGGGAGATGAGGTAGATCCTCTGGAAGAAATTGGGATTGTAAAAACAGATAACCAAACCGGTGAAACCGAATTACATTTTCAAATTTATCGGGATAAAACACCGATTGATCCTTCCGATTGGATTGTGGTAAAGAAATAAGTAATTTTAGACTTCTATCAATCAAACGATATTACTATGTTCGGACTTGGAACGGGTGAAATCATCCTCATATTATTGGTGATTATCATATTTTTTGGAGCAAAAAAAATCCCGGAATTGGCTCGTGGGATGGGGCGTGGTATTCGGGAGTTTAAAGATGCCTCCCGAGAAGTGAAGAAAGAAATTGAAACCTCTGTACAAGAACCTCCAACTCGCAAAGAAGACGCCTGAACTCTGGAATAATGAAAGAAATCTGGAGCTTTTCTATTGCCCGGGAATCCCTGGTGAAGGGACGTATGAGTTGTGTGGAGCTTGTAACTCAATTTATTCATCGTGCGCAAGAATTTGCACATTATAATGTTTGGCTAGAACTATTTGAATCTACTGCTTTAGCGCAAGCTCAAATCGTAGATCAGAGAGTTGTTGCAGGACAACTATTACCGCTAGATGGTTTTATCTTGGGTATTAAGGATGTTTTATGCCACACCGGGCATGGGGTTACAGCAGGTTCCCAAATATTAAAAGGTCATAATTCTTTGTTTACAACTACCTCGGTTTCCAGATTAGAAGCACAGGGAGCAATTGTATTGGGAAGATTAAATTGTGATGAGTTTGCTATGGGGTCTTCTAATGAGAACTCTTCCTATGGCCCGGTATTAAATCCGCTTGACGCTACCCGAGTTCCGGGTGGTTCTTCCGGAGGCTCCGCCGCAGCTGTAGCCGCAGGGCTTTGTCATGCTTCCTTAGGGACTGACACCGGTGGTTCAATTCGTCAACCCGCTGCCTTTTGCGGACTGGTGGGACTAAAACCTACCTATAGCCGAGTATCACGTTATGGGATGCTAGCCTATGCCTCAAGCTTTGATCAAATTGGTCCTATCACGCATACCGTAGAAGATACAGCATTACTTTTAACGTTTATGGCAGGAAAAGATAGCGCTGATGCTACTTCCTCCCCGGAACCTGTACCCCAATATTCCGAATTCCTTACGCAACCTCATAAATCCCTAAAACTAGGAATCATTCGGGAAACATTAGATATGCCGGGATTAGATCCGGAAATTAAAAATTGGTTCGATCAATACATTAACCAACTAAAAGAATCCGGGCATGAAATCGTTGATATTTCTTTCCCTTACCTAAATCATACAGTCCCTACCTATTATGTTTTAACCACAGCAGAAGCTTCCTCTAATTTATCTCGATATGATGGCGTTCGGTTTGGATACCGTGCGCCCGATGCAGATACTATTGAAGAAGTTTATTTCCAATCCCGTTCAAAAGGATTTGGGGCTGAGGTAAAACGTAGAATTATGTTGGGAACCTTTGTGTTATCTGCAGGCTATTATGATGCTTATTATACCCGCGCCATGCAGGTGCGGAGAAAAATTGCGGATGCCACGCAAGAAGCCTTATCCAAATGTGATTTCCTCCTATCCCCTACTACTCCAACGGTAGCATTTGAATTAGGGGAAAAAAGTAAAGATCCTATCGCTATGTATTTGTCGGATATTTTTACCGTACAGGCTAATTTAAGCGGTCATCCGGCGATTACTGTACCAGTTTCTGGACATAGTAGTGGACTACCATTTGGCATTCAACTTTTAGGAGACTATTTTAGCGAAGCCAATCTGTTAAGTTTTGCTCAACAGGTAATGCAAAATAACTGGACTGAACCAAACCGCTCATGAAAATAACCCTGTTGCTTTTTTGTTTTTTGGGATTTACCCTTTATCAAGTTAACGGGCAAATAGCGTGCGACAAAACCGAAATTGCTTGTATGATGGACAGCATGCTGGCCAATTATCATTATAAAGTTCGTACTCGTTTTGTTACCCGTCAAACCCCTAAAAATATCTATGGCTATAGTGAAGACCAAGTACCTACATTTGATCCGATTGTAGTGCGTGAACGCTTGCGGAAATTAGGTTATGAAATCCCCATGCAATACAATGAGCAAGTACAAGGCTTTATTGATTTGTATTCTTTAAGAAGAAGAGAACAAGTATCCCGCATTTTAGGATTAGTACCCGTTTACTTTCCCATATTTGAAGAAGCATTAGATCGCGCAGGGTTACCCATGGAATTAAAGCACCTCGCCATTGTAGAAAGTGCTTTAAATCCGCATGCGATTTCTAGAGCAGGTGCTACTGGCATTTGGCAATTCATGTATTATACTGCCAAGCTTTATAATCTTAATATCAATACGTTTGTTGATGAAAGAAGAGATCCCTACAAAGCCTCTCGTGCATCTGCTGAATATTTCCGCAATATGTACAAGATTTATAAGGATTGGCTATTGGTAATTGCTGCTTATAATTGCGGACCTGGGAATGTAAATAAAGCCATTCGTAGATCAGGAGGAAAAACGAACTTCTGGGATATTAGTCCTTATTTACCTGCTGAAACGCGAGGATATGTACCTGCATTTATTGCCGCTTGTTATGTATTTAATTATCCTTCAGAACATAACTTATATCCTGTACATGTAGATTTTACCTATCATCAAGATACTTTACATATTCAAAATAGTAGAGTTAATTTAAGAGAATTAGCAGCAGCAGCGGGTGTAGAATATCAAGTATTAAAAGATTTAAATCCAGAATTAAAAACTGAATATGTTCCCTATTCAGATGAGGTATATGTTTTAAGGGTACCGACAGAAGTTAGTACCTATGCTATCTCTAAACCTTCAGATGTATTTAAAAACACCAGTGAATTACCTGAGAATATTGCTTATTCGGAAATCCCATCCTCTCAGTCTTCAGAATTTGGTGAAACTAAAAAAATAGTTCCTACCACAGCAAGTAAGTCTGTTGACGTAATTTATCATACCGTTAAAAAGGGTGAAATTGTAGGAAATATTGCTAAACGATATCAGGTAACTCCATCGCAATTAGCCAAATGGAATCACTTAAATAATTATAGAATTAATCCAGGGCAAAAGTTAAAAATTTATCCTCGTGGTTCTCAATATCGTGGGTAATTCATTTAACAACTCACTATTATTCAATTCGAATAAGTAAAAGAATAAATTTGTTATTCAACCGTTTGATACGGTAAACTTAAATTACTTATGCGTTTGGGAATTATTCTCGTATTTATTTTTCAAGGATATTTATTTTCACAATCCTTACCTGAAAAATTCCGATCAGCAGATGTGTTTGCATTAGAATTAACCGGACGAGCGAATGAAATGGTTACTCAGATTAATCAACTTATTCCTTGGGAACAAAAAGAATTTGCCTTTTCTGCTGCGTACGAACAAGGACAAAATGCCAATGCATTAGCGGCCGATTGCTCCCTCGCTGCTGAATTATTACAAGGATTATTAGAAGATTTAAGGGATTGTGAAATTGCTCAAAAATTATTAGCAGAATCACAAGGGCATTATAAATCTGCCAGTGTATTTTTTAAATATGTAGCGGAAGATTGGCAAAAGGTAAGGGAGAGCAAAAATAAAAAACAATATGGTACTGAAAGTGAGGTAGCCCAAGAGAGTACCTTGAGTGCTCAAGTAAAAATTCAAGATGCGCAACAAAGCTTGGAAAATGCGTTTAATGCGTATAAGAAAGGATGTTTCTAAAATAATCACCCGATCTGAAATTAAAATTAAAAGGATATTTTAATCATACATTCTGTAACTTAAGAAAAAAATCAAGTTTATATTCATAAATTTATTAGTACTATCCTCAATTAGTAAACAAATCGAAATTCCAGCATTTATTTCATACTGATACCCCCATTCAGATATATGCCTTCGACCCGTAATTAAATTAGGAAGGCTAGGATAATTAACTTTAATTATACAAAAAAGAACTAAAATACAGCCTTCCCCAAAATAAAATTCAGATTTATAATATAATTAGAATGTTTTATTTTTTTTGAAATATAGGTTAACTAAATATTCAATAATTTTTTAAAATAAAAATAATCAATAAGGTACTGATTGGACTTAATACACAATATATCAAAACTATTTTTTAAATAAACTATACAATTAAGGATTTATTGTCATGCAAGAATTCTTCTTTTTCAGATGATAATTACAACAAAGATTCATAAAATTAAGCAATATAGGGAACTTAAGCATTGGAGAGATTTGTATAAATCAATAGAAAAAAGATTGAAAATAAGCTCAAAGAAGAATAATTAGCTTTATTTAAAATGCTTTTGAGTACTGGAGATCCTAATTAATCTATACACCTGCACTAAAAACATAGGTTTACTTCAGAAATGGGAAAAACAGAAATTGCGGTAGTTTGGTACAAAAGAGATTTGCGGTTAACCGATCACGAACCTTTGTATTATGCCGTAAAACAAGAATTACCGATTTTACTGCTCTATTGCTTTGAACCCTCAGTGATGAATTATCCTGACAGTGATGTTCGACATTGGCGTTTTGTGCATCAATCACTTGAGGATTTGCAAATGCGCCTAAAAGAATATCAAACCCAAATTGCAATTTTCCATCAAGAAGCCCTTTTTGTTTTTCAACAAATTCAAACCCATTACTCAATTGGTAAATTATTTTCCTATCAGGAAATTGGAAATCAAGTCACGTTTAAAAGAGACCTTTCGATACAAGACTTTTGTATCCACCATGGAATCATATGGAAAGAGTTTCAGCACAATGGAGTGGTGAGAAAATTAAAATCCAGGGTTAATTGGGAAAAACGTTGGAAACAGAAAATGCAAGAGCCTCCAAAATGGGTTGAAAAAAACCAAGGTCATTTTTTAACGCTAGATATAAAATTATGGGAGAGCATTAAAGGAGCGCCCCTTCCAGTTCAGATCACGCAACCTAACCCTTCTTTTCAAATGGGAGGGGAAACCCTTGCCTGGAAATACCTGCGTAGTTTTCTAAATGACCGATATGTTAATTATTCAAAACATATCTCAAAACCTGAACTGAGTCGAAGATCGTGCAGCAGAATTTCTCCCTATTTGAGCTATGGTAATATCAGCATGCGCATGGTATATCAATACACTTTGCAACACTATAAAACAGCAAGTAATAAAAGGGCGCTAAACAATTTTATTTCCAGATTACATTGGCATTGTCATTTCATGCAAAAATTCGAAGATGAATGTCGGATGGAATTTGAAAATATTAATAAAGCTTATAATGGTTGGATAAAACCTAAAAACGAAAGTTATATCTTGGCCTGGCAAAGTGGAACCACAGGTGTACCCATTGTAGATGCCTGTATGCGTTGTGTAACCCAAACAGGTTATTTAAATTTTAGAATGCGGGCGATGGTAGTATCTTTTTTTGTTTTCAATTTATGGCAAGATTGGCGTGAACTGCATTACCTAGCAAGGCAATTTCTGGATTATGAACCTGGTATTCATTATCCCCAGTTGCAAATGCAATCGGGTGTTACCGGTCTTAATACGATAAGAATTTATAATCCCATTAAAAATTCTATTGAACACGACCCCAATGGAGTATTTATCAAAATCTGGATTCCTGAATTAAAGGAAGTACCTGTTGAATTTATTCATGAACCTTGGAAAATGAATTCCCTGGAGCAGGCATTCTATAAAGTAATCCTTGGAAACGATTACCCCTATCCTATTGTGGATATTGAAGCTAGTAGAAAATCTGCTAGCGACGCGGTTTGGAAATTCAGAAAAACAGAAGCAGTAAAAATTGAAGCACTACGAATTTTAAATAAACATGTAAATCCTTCCTAAAAATGAATCCGGATAAAAATAATAAAACAGGAATTATATTTCCACATCAATTATTTGAAGAAAGTATTCTTTTACATAAATGCAACACCCTGTATTTAATTGAAGAATGGCTTTTTTTCAGGCAATATAACTTTCATAAAAGCAAGCTCATTTTGCACAGAGCGAGTATGAAATATTATGAAAGCTATTTGTTATCTCTTAACCGTAAAGTGATTTATATTAATGCGCACGATAATTATTCGGATATCCGTAGATTTATCCCCTATTTAAAATCTCAAGGCATCTTAGAGTTTGAATATATTGATACTACCGATAATTGGCTTGAGAAACGAATTCAAAAATCATGTAAACATGAGAATATTATTCCTCACAAAAATGAATCCCCATTATTTTTAAATACCCCGAAAAACAATAAGGAGTTTTTTGAAAAACGAAAAAGAATGTTTCAAACTGATTTCTATAAATATCAACGAATAGATAAGAACATATTGATAGAAAGTGGCAAAAATCCGGTAGGCGGAAAATGGACATTTGATGAAGAAAACCGGTTGAAATACCCTAAGGGAAAAACGCCTCCCAAAATTCGAACCTTAACAGAAAATCCATTTTACAAAGAAGCCCTGACTTACATCCAAAAGTACTTTCCCCAAAATTATGGTGCATCAACCCTTAAGATGATTTATCCTAGCACCTTCGCAGAAAGCAAGTCCTGGCTTCAGGATTTTCTAGAAACCCGATTTTCAGAATTCGGAGCATACGAAGATGCCATAGTTACCGATGAAAAAATATTACATCACAGTGTACTTTCGCCCATGATGAATGTGGGTTTACTTACCCCACAATATGTGATGAAGGAAACCCTTCGATTTTCAACCCAATCGGAAATTCCCTTGAATTCCCAGGAAGGCTTTATCCGTCAAATTCTGGGTTGGCGTGAGTTTATTCGTGCGGTTTACGAATTAAAAGGGAATGAAGAACGCACCAAAAATTACTGGAATTTCCACAGAAAAATTCCTGCTTCTTTTTGGCAAGCAAACACTGGTATCGCCCCCATAGATATCACAGTAAAAAAGATATTGGAAACCGGGTATTGTCATCACATCGAACGGTTGATGGTGCTTGGTAATTTTATGTTGTTGTGTGAGTTTGACCCCAATGAGGTTTATCAATGGTTCATGGAAATGTTTATTGATGCTTATGATTGGGTGATGGTGCCAAATGTATATGGCATGAGCCAATTTGCAGATGGAGGCATTATGGCAACCAAACCATACATTAGTGGTAGCAACTATTTGACGAAAATGAGCAACTTCCCTAAAGGAGAATGGCAACCTATTTGGGATGGTTTATTTTGGAGATTCTTGCATGTTCATCGAGATTTCTTTCTTCAAAATCCCAGATTAAATATGCTCATTAAAAGTTTTGACAAAATGCCAGCAACCCAGCAAAATCAACATATTAATATTGCTGAACAATATTTAAGTAAACTAGAAGAATAATTTGCAATAATTATTTTGAAAAGAGGGTCAATCCAATATTGACATCACTCAATAATAATTTAGCCTGAATTCCAATTAATCCTTTTTAAATTAAAAGGGAGTATTTAAAATTATAAATCCCCGAACTTACTTAATTTAATTAATCACTCGAAGAACAGTTGATATATAATTCAATAAATACAACTCAAAATTCATACGCGATTTAATAAATTGATTGAATATGCATTTACTCCGAAAGAAACATATTACTTTCCGATACAAAACTTACTAAAAATACTCCCTAATATTTCGTCGGGGCTAATCTCCCCGGTTATCGTACCTAAATGATATAAAGCATCCCTTAAGTCACGAGCAATTAAATCCGTTGGCAATTGTTCTTCAAAGGCAAGCTGTACTTGGTTTAACGCGGTCGTGGTATGTAATAATGCCTCTTGATGACGGGCTTGAGTTACCAATACATCCGGAACCTCCGTAAATCCTGCAAGATCGGTTAAGGTTTGTAATAAAGCTTCTATTCCTTGTCCGGTTTTAGCAGCAATAGGAAGATAAACATATTTACTATTTTTATCCGGATCAATAGAATTGGATAATAAATCTGATTTATTTCCTAAAATAATTAATTGCGTATTTTCAGAAAAAGATAAATTATTTTCACACCAAATAACTGCTTGTTGAGGAGTTTCTTGGGTGCTATCTAATACATATAAAATAATTTGCGCGCTGGCAATTGCCTCTTTAGTCTTTTGAATTCCGGCTTGTTCAATAACATCTTCTGTTGCCCGGATTCCGGCAGTATCCATCAGTCGAAATTCTCCTCCACCTATAAATAATTTATCTTCAATAATATCTCGAGTGGTTCCTGGAATATCAGAAACAATTGCTTTTTGTTCTTTTAATAATGCATTTAATAGCGTTGATTTTCCGGCATTGGGTTTACCAATAATTGCCGTTGGAATTCCATTTCGAATGGCGTTTCCCAATTGAAAACTATTGGACAATCGGGTTACTTCCGTTTGAATTTTTTGTAGGGTGATAAGGAGTTGGGTACGGTCGGCGAATTCTACATCTTCTTCGGCAAAGTCGAGTTCCAATTCGAGAAGAGCTGCCAGCGTTAGGAGTTCGGTGCGGAGTTCTTGAAGTTTATCCGAAAACCCTCCTTTAAGATGAGAGAATGCCGCTTTATGGGCAAGAGCAGATTCAGCGGCAATTAAGTCGGCTACGGCTTCTGCTTGGGTAAGATCGAGGGCACCATTGAGCCAAGCACGCTGGGTGAATTCCCCGGGGTTTGCCATTCTTGCGCCTGCTTTTAATAAGGTATTGATGGCTTGGCGTAAAATATAAGGACTACCATGTAAGGATATCTCGGCAACTTCTTCACGGGTATAGGATTTTGGGGCTCTGAATAAGGTTACCAATACTTCATCCAGTTTCTCTTGTCCGGCATAAAATTGGGCCAACTTAGGGGTATGAGAGGGCCACTGATTTACCTGCGCTTTAGGAAATACGTGGGATAACAAGGGAATTGTATCGGGTCCAGAAATACGAATGACCCCTACTGCCCCCCGTCCTGCTGGGGTAATTAAGGCTATTATCGTATCCTCCCAAGGATTTATGGACATTATCATGCTACAAAAATAGTCGGAAACGGGGCTGTGGTGAAAATTCCGGATATTTGTAAACAGATTTATAGTTATTTGTCCCAATTGTTTTCCCATTTTCTGTTTAGCCCTCCTTGCAGCGTTATCTCCTGCAGCTGGATGCTGTTTGTTGTATTGATTAGATGTCGTCCGTAAGAAAATTAGCTTCTCAAACCGTTTATTATGGATTAAGTTCTATTGTGGGCAGGATGGTGAATTTTCTGATGGTTCCGCTCTATACCTATCAGTTCTCCCCTGCTGCTTATGGGGTGGTATCCGATTTAATGGCTTATACCACATATTTTTTAGTGCTGATCACTTTTGGGATGGAGACCGCATTTTTCAGATTTGGGGATAGCCCTGAAAAAGCCGGGAAAGCTTATACCCAATCGTTTGTTGCCGTAGGATTTTTTAGTATTTCGTTGGGTTTATTATTAACCCTTTTTCATCCTCAAATTGCGAATGCTTTAGATTATACAGAGTATCGAAAATTATTTCCCTGGTTAATTGGAACCATTGTATTAGATACTTTATCCATGATACCTATGGCAAGATTACGGTATTTAGAAAAACCTAAACGATATGCAATTATTTCTTTAATTAATATATTTTTAAATATTGGCTTAAATATTTTGTTTTTATCTCGAGGGATGGGAATTGAAGCGGTATTTTATGCTTATTTTTTCTCTTCTGCAGTGAAATTAGGATTTGCCTTATATCAGAACATTCCTGATTCTTGGCAAATAGATTTCGGATTAATGAAAACCATGTTGAATTTTGGAATGTTAATTATGATTGCAGGATTAGCAGGAGCCATTAATGAAAATCTGGATAAGAATTTAATATCCGCCTTATGGAAAGAGGGTACAGTGTATGCCGGCAAACCCCGCACGGGTACTGAAATGACAGGTATTTATGCAGCTTGTTATAAATTAGGAATGTTTATTTCTTTGGTAACACAAGCTTTTCGATATGCAGCAGAACCATTTTTCTTTAAGCAGGCAAAGGAAAAAAATTCAAAAGAAACCTTTGCCCGAATATTTCATTATTTTATCTCGATTTGTTTATTGTTATTTTTATTTATCAGTAGTTTTGATCGGGAGATTGTAGGATTTAATTTTTTCGGATTAACCAAAGCAACTTTAATTGATAAAAAATATTGGGTGGGGTTAGAAATTGTTCCGGTAATATTATTAGGAAATGTATTTTTAGGAGCCTATTTAAATTTATCCATTTGGTATAAAATAACGCGACAAGCAAGGTTTGGAATATTAATGTCGGGCGCTGGGGCAATTTTAACCATTTTAGTAAATGTACTTACGATTCCATTTTGGGGATATATGGGATCAGCTTGGGCAACCTTATTTTGTTATGCAGGGATGAGCATATTATGTTACATAATCGGTCAGCAATATTATCCGGTTCCTTATCGATTGGAAAGACTAACGATTTATTTATTATTAGCCTTATTAATTATGCAAGTAAATAGATCCACTCCAGAATCTATTGGACTTCGATTATTATTATGTTTCGGATATGCAGGAATTATGTTTATGTTAGAATGGAAGCGGCCTTTAATTTTTAGGAACCTCGGTCATCCCTCTGGAGATGCGGGCAGTACCCAATGATATTACCCATATATCCCGAATACCCGCGGCATTTAAGCATTCCATACAAGCTTCTAAGGTTGCCCCGGTAGTAATAATATCATCAACCAATAAACAAGGTTGGGGAATATTTCCTTGAATTTTAAATATATTTCGAACATTATTCCATCGTTCCTCTTTTCCTTTTGCGGTTTGTGTTTTTGTTGCGCGGATTCGAGTAAGCAATTTGGGCTTAACCGGAATACCCGTTACTTGTTGGATACCTGTTGCCAAACGTTCAGCTTGATTATATCCTCTGCGTCGCTGACGAATGGGATGTAATGGAATAGGAAGGATTACTTGGATTTCGGATAACGGAATATTTCCTTGTTGCAATTTAGTACCCATAAAACGACCTAATAATACCCCTAATTCCGGTTGATTATTATATTTTAAAGCATGCACCAAGGCTTGTAAGGCTCCTCCTTTTTGATATTCATAAATAGCAATAGCTCCAGTTATCCAGGTTTTTCCAATAAATAAATCCATTACCGGATTATCCTGAGGAACAACTTCATAATGGGTTTCAGGAATTGATAATAAACAACTCAGACAAACTTGTTTTTCCCCTGGAATTAATTCGTCACCGCATGCAATACAGCAATTCGGGAAAAATAAATCGGGCAAGAACTGAAGGTTTGAGGTTAAATAAGAAAATATTCTATGCATATTCAACAATTAGCGTTGTAATTTTGTATTTTTAAGGGAAGAATCCATGGACAATTCATTCCGGATTTATATCCTATTATTTTCTTAAAAACCTCTTTGTTCTTCATAAACCTTGGTTATTAAATATTTCCCTTATACGTTTTTACTACTATTATTTATAATAGGAATTATTTCGCCGGTATATCCAGAAACGTTAGAAAGTCCACAAATTCCTGTGGGGAGTTGCTTTCCTTTTATTACCCTGATCTTAATGATTGCCACCGGACCAATGTTATATGCTAAGTTTTGGCATGCACATTATGCCAAAATATCCATAGGATTAGGGATTGGCGTTGTGCTTTATACTTCCTGGATTTTTCAGAACTTCCATGCTTCTGTACATGCAGTTTTTGAATTTATTTCCTTTATTTCCATTCTGGTACCTTTATTTTTTGCCTCAGGTGGAATATTAATTCGGACGAATATTAGTACCACGCCCCTATTAAATATGGGCTTCTTATTAACGGGAGCAATTCTTTCCAATATATTAGGAACTACGGGCGCATCCATGGTATTGATACGTCCGTTTATGCAATTAAATCGAGGACGAATGCAGGCCTATCTGATCATATTTTTTATTTTTTTTGTTTCCAATATAGGCGGAAGCCTTACCCCTATTGGCGATCCTCCCTTATTTTTAGGCTTTATTAAAGGGGTACCGTTTACTTGGACTTTAACGGAATTGTTTTTCCCCTGGTGTATTGCCATGTTAGTTTTATCCTTATTTTTTTATATTTCAGATAGCCGAAATAAAACAACTGCTACCTCAATTAATGCACCCGAAAAAAAATCAATTACTTTATCCGGCAGCCTAAATTTGTTTTGGATAATAATCGCTATCCTTGCTTCCGGATTAGATCCTCATTTAATACAATGGTTACCGAGTATTGAAATTCATGGACATCATTATTCATTTGTCAGGGAAATAATCCAACTAAGTATTGGAATTGGTGTTTATATATTTAGAAATAAATCTAATTACACAGAAAATGATTTTTCAATAGAACCCTTTCGGGAAATGGGAATATTGTTTTTGGGAATATTTTTAACTTTAATACCAGTGCTTGAATTAACCCAACAATTTGCCAATACACCAGCAGGAATATCGGCCATTCAAGAACATACCTTATTTTGGTTTAGTGGGGTTTTATCTGCATTTTTAGATAATGCTCCCACCTACGCTACTTTTTTAGCTGCTAGTATGGCTAAATTTGGATTATCAGAACAAAATCCTGAAGAGGTGCGACAATTTGCGTTAGGCATTGTGCAAGGAATTCAACAGCCAGAAATAACTACAAAATATTTAAAAGCAATATCCATCGGTTCAGTTTATTTCGGTGCGATGACCTATATAGGCAATAGTCCTAATTTTTTAGTGAAAGCAATTGCAGAATATAATCAAATAAGAATGCCGAGTTTTTTTAGGTATATGCTTAAATATTCTATTCCATTTTTATTACCTTTAATTTTACTTGAATGGTACGTATTATTGGGATAATATTTTTTGGGGTGTGTAATTTTCAATTGCTTGCCTCTGGAAATTTTAATAACCCACCAGATTCTATATTAGGGGCATTAACTCCTGCCCGTGATTCCTGGGAAGTATCGGGTTATGTATTGAATTTGCGATATGATACAGTAACGGGGGCTATTTCCGGAAGTAATAAAATAATTTATCATCGATTAAAAAACACTCCTTTTTGGCAAATAGATTTAGCTCCTCAATTTACCGTTAAGAGTGTTACCGATCAATTTAATAAACCCTTATCGTGGAGTCGAAAAGATGCGACGATATTATTTCCCGAAATAACTGATAGCGATACTGGAAGTTTTATTGTTTCTTATTCCGGTATTCCCAGAGAAGCACCGCTTGCTCCTTGGGAGGGAGGATTTGTTCGAAGAAGAGATCCGTATCACAACGACCCTTGGATAACAGTAGCTTGTCAGGGATTAGGCGCCAGTAGCTGGTTTCCCTTAAAGGATCATTTAAGTGATGAACCCGATTCGGTTCGAATATTTATTACCGTACCCGTTACTTTACAAGCTATTTGTAATGGAAAATTAATTTCTAAACGACCCGCAAAACCAGGAGAACATACCTTTGAATATTTTATTTCCTGTCCCATTAATACTTATAATATCACTTTAAATATCGGTAATTATGAACAACATACTAAAACATTATCTGGAATTTCAGGGGATTTAACAGCTGATTTTTATGTATTAAAAAATACACCAGATACAGCAATTGATTATTTAAGGGAAGAATCTCAAAAAATGATTACTGCGATGGAATATTATTTTGGAGCCTATCCTTGTTATGCGGATGGATTTGGATTAATTGAAACCCCTTATTGGGGAATGGAACATCAGGGATTAATTGCCTACGGAAATAGGGGTAACCGCTTACCTGAGGGGTTTGATTTTATTATCGTTCATGAAAGCGGGCATGAATGGTGGGGAAATTCAGTTTCCGTAAAAGATGCTGCAGAATTATGGATTCATGAAGGCTTTACTACATATTCAGAAGCTTTATATTTGGAATATTGGCAAGGTTATGAAAAAAGTATTCATTATTTACAAAAACAAAAATTAAATATTGAAAATTCATCTCCCTTATTAGGTCCTATGAATATTAATTATGATGGGTGGAAAGATAGTGATATCTATTTTAAAGGAACTTGGTTTTTACATACCTTAAGAAATCATTTACATAATGATTCAGTATGGTTTTCAGGATTAAAATATATTCCAACCCATTATCATTATCAATCGTTTTCAACTGCTGAATTATTAGCGTATTGGGAAAAATCATGGAATCAGAAATTAGCCCCATTATTTGAACAATATTTAGAAAAGACTAAAATACCCATCTTAAAAATAACTCGAAAGGGGGAAGGAAAATGGAAACATACAGTGCCGGGATTTGATTTAAATTTGAATTTGCCCAGCTTTGGAAAAATTCATAATTCTGGAGAATACACACTTAAAGGAAACCTTAAAATGTTAAAAAACCTTTCTAAGCAAGAATGGAAAGGCCTTGAAAGATATTATTTAAGTAAAGTTAAGGGTGGAAAAAACAGGGGTACAAAAGCCCATCCAAAGCCCTAATTAATGTGTCAAATCAAATATTATTCATAAAGTAACAAGATATTTAAGAAAATGCAGGGTACGATGACCTATTTTTGTGGAAAAATCGTTACAGAGTCATGAATATAGGCATTGTTTGTTATCCCACCTTTGGAGGGTCAGGAGTAGTTGCTACAGAATTAGGAAAAGCTTTGGCTCAAAAGGGACATAGCATACATTTTATCACCAC
>RFSG01000028.1 GCA_009924095.1 Sphingobacteriia bacterium | reverse complement strand
CTAGTTCTAATGATCACAGGTAAAACAACTAAAGCCAAGGTACAAGCACCAGCTAATATAGAATCTCCCATTCCCAGGCCTTGAACAAAAAGGGCCATTCCAAACAACCCAAAAACGATAGATGGGATTCCTGCCAGATTATTGGTCATCAATAGAATAAATTTATATTTCCAGTCATTTTTGGCAAACTCAGCTAAATAAATAGCGGCGCCAAGTCCAACCGGTATTGCGATACTAATTCCTAGGAGGGTTAAGATTAGCGTTCCAACGATAGCCGGTAAGATGCCCCCTGCTGTCATTCCTGCTTTAGGCATAGCGGTTAAAAATTCCCAAGAAATAACACCGATGCCTTTGTAGATTAGAAAAATCAATAAGGTCAATAAAATCAAAACTACTGTAGCCGCCATTAAGCGGATGAGAAAAAATGCTATTTTTTGAATTTGAATGGGAGAGATCATAATCCTATCAGGCCTCTTTTTGCTTAGCGTTAAATTGTATCCAGTTTACGATAAGATTAATTCCTAGGGACAACAGAAATAAAACACAAGCAACGAGGAATAAAGCGCGATAATGTGTTCCTCCGACAGGAGCTTCCCCTAATTCAGCTGCAATGGTAGCAGGTAAAGTTCTTACAGGAGATAAAAACGTATGTGGAAGAACAGCGGCATTACCTGTAACCATCAATACTGCCATCGTTTCACCAATTGCACGACCAACGCCTAAAATTACCGCAGCCGATATTCCACTAAAAGAGGCTGGAATAATTACCCGAACCAAGGTTTGCCAATGCGTTGCGCCCATTCCCAAACTAGCTTCTTTTAAGGCGTAGGGAGTAGATCGAATTGCATCTTCAGCAATGGTAATGACTGTGGGTAGTGCAATAATTCCTAACAAAATACTTCCTGCCAAGGCGGTTTCCCCCACTGCAAGACCAAACATTTCTTTAATCAACGGAACAATTACCACTAAGCCAAAAAAGCCAAAAACCACTGAGGGAATTCCAGCCATTAATTCCACAATAGGCTTTAAGATAGAGGCTATACGCTTGTTTGCAATTTCGGCCATATAGATTGCAGTAGCTAAACCTAGGGGCAAAGCAAAAAGCACGGCGCCTAAGGTTACCCAAAGACTTCCCAGAATAATGGGAAGCGCTCCAAATTCAGGAGCCGGATCAGAAGTTGGATACCAACGGGTACCTAAAAAGAAATCATTTACAGACAAGTTGCCCGTTTCCACTGGAACATATCCTTGAGGGGCGTATCGTTCTGGAATAAAGCCAATTAAACCTGGATTATTTTTGAACAAAGAATCAATCCGATGGGGTAAAATATCTAGTACATTATCTCCTTGTGCCTCCGGAATAAACTGTTCAAGATTTCCGGTTGTTAGCACTTGAATGGGAATATTTTTCCATCCTAAATCCTTCCAATTTGTAACTTCCTCCCGGGTCACTTTATGAATTTTATTGGCATCCCACTCTCGTATTGGGTTTTCAGGATTCACGATCAACACATGTCTTTCAGTCAACACACTAGCAGAAAATAATCCTAAACCTTCTCTAAATAAGAATAATACAATGAGAATTACGATCAAGGAGGATGACCATCCTAAGATTCGGATAAGCAGTTCCAACAACATTTCTCCAGGTTTTTTCATAAACAATCGGCGGAATAGTTGGAAGTAGAATCTGCTGTTGCTGAAATCGGAATAAAACCTGAGGATTGGATTAATTGATGGGTAGAGGGTTTATCCAAATAGTTCAAGAAAAACTTTAAAGCTGGGGTAAGTTTGTCGGATCTAAAGTAATATTGCAAAGGTCGAACAAAGGGATAGATTCCTTGGCACACTGTGGTGGCATTGGGTTGAATAAAGGTTTCGCCTTGATCCCAGGACAGGGATAAAGCCCTAACTTGAGGGGAAAGATAGGCAATGCCTACATATCCAATTGCTCCTGAAGTTTGCTGCACTGATTGCATAATAGCACCGGTCGCTGGCATCATCAAAACAGAAGGATCGAATTCTTTGTGATGTAATAAACTGGATTTAAAAAACTCATGGGTACCAGAACTAGATTCTCTGGAATACGCCACAATTGGAATATCTTGTCCTCCGACCTGGGACCATCGTGTAATTTTTCCGGTATAAATAGCTTCAACTTGTTCACGAGTAAGTTGTTGGATAGGATTATCTGGATGAACAATTAAGGCCAACGCATCCAATGCAACTACTTTTTCAGTTATTGGAACATTAGCATCCGTTAACATCATTTTTTCTTTTAAGGATAATTTTCGGGAAGCCATTGCAATATCTGAGGTTCCACTGACCAAAGAAATTATTCCTACCCCAGTTCCTCCTCCTATCACTGATACTTCCAGCTCAGGAGATTTTATAGAAAGTTCTTCAGCAAACAATTGAGATAAAGGCAACAGGGTATCACTTCCTTTGATTTTAACCCGGTATTGGTCGGCCTGATTTTTTTGTCCGCATCCCAACAAGAAAAAAACTATACTCCACCCAATCAGCCTAACTGTCATAATTACAAATCTACGTTGAATGAATTATTTATGAGTTAAGCTATTGTTAACTAATTATTAGCTGGAACCTTTTAAGGTAAACAATATTTGAAGACTTGAGTTAGGAAGTGTTTGAGGATAATTTTTTGCTTCCCCTGGACCTGGGGAGCATTCAATTGGAATCGGTTTTTTATGAACCTTAAACAATGTAAGTTCAGCGGAAGAATTTTTTTCGAGTGTAATAGGGTTTAAGCCAAGTTCAGCCCTGGGTTGGTCGCTCATAAGGTTTACCCATTGGTCAATGGTTATTTTTCCTGAATCCATCAGACAAGACCAGGCAAGCAGTGCTGCACAACGTAAGGTAGCCGCGCCAAATTCCGCTTTCGGAAACTCCACATTTTTCTCTTCTATTGTGCAAGGAAAATGCCCGGAGTGGATTAAAATTTCCTGCTTCCTTACTGCTTCTTGTAAAGCAACCACATCTTCTTTTGGACGTAAGGGGGGAATTACCTTTAGATGAGCATCATAATTCTCCATACTTTCTTCAGACCAGATTAAATTCAAGATGCTCGCACTTGCAGTAACCGGAATTCCATTTTGTTTTGCTTGGTTCACCAAGGTAATCCCTTTGGCTGTGCTGATTCCGAGCAAATGAACAGGCGTACCGGTTAATTCTGACAAGGCAATATATTTTTGAATCACTAAAGTTTCAGATATTTGAGGAATACCCGTTAATCCGGTTTTTAAAGAAGTTATTCCCTCATGGATTTGCCCTAATTGTAAAAATTCAACATCAATGGGTCGAAGCCACGCTTTTCCCTTCAGAGGATTAATGTATTCCAAGGCAAGCCTTAAATTAGGGGTGCTGATTTTCTGATGCAGGGAATCCATAAAATGGGTAGCTCCAAATCGCAATAAATCATAGGCTTCAGTCAATTGAACCTCTTGGGTATTCAAGAACAAAGCGGGTGCCCAATGTATCCAAAGGGGAAGTTTTGCCGAAGATTGAGAGAAGGCTTGCAAGGCATTTCCGGAATCCAACGTAGGATGTGTGTTTGGAAAAGCTTGAGCCCTGGTAAAACCTCCGGCCTCAGCGGCGGAAGCCCAGCCTTTCAACGACTCCTTCCATTCATACCCTGGATCACAGATGGTAGAAAATAAATCCATCCAACCCGGAGATAAATAAACATCTTCTTCCTCTTGAATACCCTCCCAAATCGTACCGCCCGTTGGATGATCTAGCCCATTTCCCCAATCTATAATCTTATTATCTACCACTAAAACATCACATACTTGATTATGGCAAGGATGCCCGGGTCTTAAGAAATGGATATTTTTAAATAAGATAGAATTCTCCATCTTCACTCAGATTTAATTTGATGTTGAGAACGAAACATAAGATAACATTCTAGGGCTAAACCAAATATGGCTATCCAAAGGAAGATTTTCCAAACCGGATAACCTGCTGATTCAGCAGCGAGGTCATTGGATAATTGTTCGAGCTGAGTATCTAAAACTGAATATTGACTGGGGTTTGAAAGACCCGAGAGTTTGCTTTGAATTTCCGGAGGGGATGAAAAAGACAAAAAGGATTCTTTCTCTTCCAGATTAACAGAAATATTTTTCAGATACCGATTTTCCTGTAACACCTGATAATTTCCAGGAGTAGGAGACAATTGAGAAAAGGTGAGAGAAATTTCGCCATTACGGGCAAATTGCTCTGGAATAATTTTTTCTCCAGTAGGCAGGGGTTGCAAAGTAACTATATCTGGATCGGGAGTTCTAAGGGGTAACCGAAGTCCAGGATTAGAAACAAAACTTAATTCCTCGGTTGAGGTATGTGTAAGTCGCAACAAGGCTTTATACATCAAAGGAGGGAACAATGTTTTTAAAGGGAGGTCACTATCATTCCCATCTGGAAAGATTGTAAACAGCAACAACCTTCCCTTTTGGTAACTCAACTCCCCTAATAAAGGAAGTCCGTCAGAAAACTGAATAATGGGAATCAAGTTAGGCGCTGGAGTTAAGGGGAACCTTCTATAGACTAAAGGTCCTTCCAGAATTCCCTTAGATTTTTCTTGAAACACTTTATCAAACAGAGGATTCGAAGTTTCTATTTTCTTTATTTGTTGAGGAGGAGAAAGAGATTGGGAGGCTGATAATGAACCTGCACCTGTTGCGGTAAGCCACCCATTCCAACCCGAAACTTCTGCTTTTGCACTCATAAAAACGAGTACATTTCCACCTGATGTTAAGTATTGTAATAATCGATTGGGCATTCCTCCCGAAAGTTTATTAACTCCTGACAAGATTATTGCTGGATATTTATCTGGGTTTTCATCCGCCCATTTATTTTCTGGAACAAACTTAAATTTATATTGAAGGAACACTTTTTTAAATAATCGCTGAAGATATTGTTGATCAGTATTCTCCCCTTCCACTACCAAAATTTCAGAGGTATCTGGCATATGTAAACTAAAGTATCTTCGGTTATCAAAGGCATTTAATGCATCTTCTACTTCTACATATCCACTGTACCAACCTGAAGGTGAAGGGGTAATCGATTTTATATTCAAGGGAATGTTTAGCGTTTGGGAGGATTGTGGGGGTAGATCTACCAACAAACTTCCTGCGGATTTACCTTCCAAGTGGAGATTGACATTTACTTTTTCCTTAAGCGTTTCGCTTTGATTGAATATTTCAGTTTGCAGCATTACAGATTGGTCTGGATCGATTACAGGATCAGGTAGGGATAAGGTATGCAGGAAGAGATTTCCTTCATGATTTCCTTGGATGGGAAGGCAAACTAAACGAAAGGGAGTTTCTGAAGAGGGATCTATCAGACTATCGCCCAAAACAGGTTGAGACTGAAAATCAGAAATAAAATAAATTACCTTATCCGGCATCACAGCTTTTTCGAGGAGTCGGGAAGCCGATTTAATAACTTGAGCTAATGATGCCCCAGCGGGAGAACCTTGAATTTGTTGAAGTCTTGCATTGGCTTCGGGTCCTCGTTGAAAAGGTTGTGCAGGTCTTAACTCGGAAGTAGGTAACACAAGAAACTCATCTTGGCTACCTGCCTGAGAGATGATGACTTGAGCCATCTTTTGAGCTTGCCACAAAAAGACACCCTTTTCATCTGCCATTTGCATGCTAGGGCTGTTATCAATGAGGATAAGGACTGATTTAGCCCCTGCATTCATTTCTGCATTTTGGCGAGACCAAATGGGACCGGCGAACAATAAAACCAAGGCCAATAGGGTAAGTATTCGGCTTGCAAGCAACAACCATTGTTGGAGTCGAACCCGCCGAAGCACCGACCGATTGATTTCCCGTACAAATGCTACGTTACTAAAAAGCAGTCGTTTGGGCTTTCTAAAGTTAAACAGGTGAATGATAATAGGGATCGCCAATGCAAGGCCAGCCCATAAAACCCAAGAGGAAAGAAATATCATTAGCTACAAAGATACAGGATTCAGTACGATACCATGTTTGGAATAGTATAAGTAATTACAGAAAGTAAAGAATGATAGATTGAAATCGTATAGTTATTACCTTTAGGTTATCATTTCTAAAATCTAACGATGCGACCCACGACCCAATATTTAACTGCCAACCAAGACAGATTTTTATCAGAACTCCTTGATTTATTGAGAATCCCTTCGATTAGTGCAGATCCAAACTTTTCGGATTCAGTGCATAAAGCAGCTCAATTTGTGGCGGATAAACTTACTGCTGCGGGTGCGGAGCACGTTGAAATTTGCAAAACCGAAGGATATCCTATTGTTTATGGGGATAAAATTATTGACCCATCCCTACCTACCATATTGGTTTACGGACATTATGATGTTCAGCCCTCCGTTCCAGATGAGTTATGGATCAGTCCTCCTTTTGAGCCAGAAATCCGAAATGAAAGGATTTATGCACGAGGTGCTTGTGATGATAAAGGGCAAATGTATATGCATATAAAAGCCTTTGAAGCGATGATGCAAACTCAATCCTTAGCCTGTAATGTTAAATTTATGATTGAGGGGGAAGAGGAAGTAGGATCTAAAAATCTGGGAACTTTTTGTATTGCCAATCGCGAAAGATTATCGGCTGATGTGGTATTAATTTCAGACACCAGTATGGTTGGAAATGACATCCCGTCTATTGATGTAGGATTGAGGGGATTAAGCTATGTTGAAGTGGAAGTTACTGGACCTAATCGTGACCTTCATTCTGGAGTGTATGGAGGTGCGGTGGCTAATCCTATAAATCAATTGGCGAAAATGATTGCTGCCTTACATGATGAAAACAATCATATTACCATTCCCGGATTTTATGATGATGTTGCCATTGTTAGTGCAGAGGACCGAGCTGCCATGGCCTTAACCCCATTTAGTTTGGATGAATATGAAAAGGATTTAGGAATTTCAGGAGTATGGGGAGAAATGGGATATAGTACCTTAGAAAGAACAGGTATTCGCCCTACGTTAGAAGTGAATGGTATTTGGGGAGGATATATTGGAGAAGGCGCAAAAACTGTTTTACCTTCTAAGGCTTATGCAAAAATCTCTATGCGTTTGGTTCCCAATCAAACTTCTGAAAGTATTACAAAATTGTTTTCAGATCATTTTAAGCGCTTAGCTCCAGCAGGCATAACTGTTGAGGTTCGCCCGCATCATGGTGGAGAACCTGTGTTGACACCAACAACTTCTATTCCTTTCCAAGCTGCAAGCTTAGCTATGGAAGAAACCTTTGGAAAAAAGCCAATCCCTACTCGTGGGGGAGGATCCATACCTATTGTAGCCTTATTTGAGAAGGAATTAAAAGTAAAAACGGTTTTAATGGGATTTGGGTTAGATATGGATGCTTTACACTCCCCGAATGAAAGTTATGGTTTGTTTAATTATTATAAAGGAATTGAAACCATTCCCGTATTTCATCAGAGGTTTGCTGAGTTGATGAAAAATAAATCTTAACAATACTATATACTAACTATTATAGTTGGTATATATTATAAACAGGATTATAAACAGGATTATAAATAAGATTACAATTTAGGTTATTATCTGACCAAGCTAATAGAGCCTGAAAAATTTCTTTGTCCGACTTGAAGGGTAAATAGATACACCCCATCCGCACAAACTTGTCCATTTAAATCCTGTCCATTCCATCCTTGATGTACATTTCGGGATTCAAATACCACAACGCCCCAGCGATCAAAGATTTGTATCCAGAAGGTTTCATTTCCTTGATAGTCTGTTAAAAAGAAATCACCGATTCCATCTCCATTAGGCGTAAAAACATTAGGCCAAAAGAGGTCTGGGGTTTTAATGATAATTGGGCCACTCATCCAATTCGCTTGACATCCAGCGCTATCTTTTATCGTCAACTGAATTTGGTACTCCCCTGCCTGTTTGTAGGTATAGTTTTCTACAGATTGGTGACTTTGATTTCCATCTCCAAAATTCCATACCCACTCTCTACTTCTAGGATTTACTTCTTTAACATTAACCTTTCCGCCGGGTAAAAATAATTCTATGGGAGCGGTAGGATTCATTTCTACTTGAGGAACAAACTCAGGTTGAATACTGACCGGAACTGGACTATAAGCAGTATCTCGACATCCTCCCGTACCGATTAAAATTAATCGAACTGGATAAGTTCCTGGATTATTATAGATATGAGGTTCCTGAAGATTATTACTTTCTGGGGTACCATCTCCGTAATTCCAATTATAAATTAATCCACCTAAAGATCGATTTAAGAAATCCACTTGATGCGGGGCACATCCAGAGGGTTGCGTCAAAGTAAAAGCTGCGTTGAGTTGAGGATGTACTTGCAAACGTAAGGTATCACGATCAAAGCATTGTCCTTCGCTGATTTGTACTACATAAGAAGTTGTATTTACAGGAGAAGCCATAGGTGTTGCTCCTAATGGGTCGGACAATCCAGTGGAAGGTGTCCAAGAAAAGGTAGCACTTCCATTTCCCCCTGAGGCATTCAACTGAATGCTATCTCCAAAACAAATCACATTGGTATCTTGAGAAACCTGCAGATTTAAGGGTGGAAGAACGGTAATCAAAACACTATCCGAGCTACTACATTGGGTAGGAAAGGTTCCGCTGGTGACCGTCATTTTATAAACCGTGGATTTGCCCGGGGTGGCAACGGGGTGAAGCACATTCACTGCGGATAATTGGTAAGAAGGGCTCCAAGAAATCCAAGCAGGAGTTCCACCTCCAGTATAATTTCCTTGCAACACATACCCTATGGTTGAATCACATAAAACCGTATCTAATCCTGCATTTACCATTGGTCGAGGATGCACCAAAACCGTTACACTATCTATTTGCCCGGCACAACCTGATAAGGTTGCCTGAAGATAATAAGTGGTGGTAAGCCCAGGTGCAGCAATAGGTTGAAGTATTGTGCTATCATTTAAACTAATTCCCGGTGTCCAGTGATATGATTGGGTGCCCATTTGTTGGGTTTGTCCATCTAATTGAATACTATCTCCTGAACAAACATTTTTAACATTTCCTGCATCCACAACTGGAGAAGGTATTACAGAGACCATAACACTATCTGCAACACTTTCACATCCATCGCTGGTAACCACCAAAAAATAAACCATAGTATGTTGGGGTTGTACTCCAGGACATTGTAAGGAGCTATCACTTAAGAATTGAGAGGGACTCCAAGCCCAGGTATATAAGGGACCTGCTCCTGTCGCTGTACCGCAAATGGTTCCAGGTGCTCCTTGACAAACGGAAGTGTCAGGACCTGCATATGCAATCGGTCGGGGTTTAACATTTACAACCAAAGTGCTTTGGGTTCCTAAGGTTGTACTATCACTTTTGCATCCACTTAAATTATGGGTAACTCTTAAGGTATAAATCGTGGTTACTCCTGGATTTGCGTAGGTTAATAAACAGGTATCACAATAAAGTCCGGAGGAGGGAGTCCATTGAATCGAATAACCTCCTGGAATGGGATTGAGAATTTGTCCACTGATAAAAACTGCAGGACCTTGGGCGCAATAGGGTTCATCGGGTCCGGCATCTACTACAGGTAAATCATAAACGGTAACTGTAAGCGGTGCAGGAATACTACGGCATCCTGCTGCGTCAATTACTTGTAATTGATAAACCGTGATACTATCCGGATTTGCGAAAGGGTTAGGCACAAAGGCATTGCTTAAACTTCCATTATTCGGCGACCAGGAATAGGTATAGGGAGGTACGCCCCCACTCGCCTGTCCATTGATGGGTACTCCTCCACTGCCTTCACAAAAAAAAGTATCTGATCCTGTGATAGCTTGGGGTAAGGGAGGTGCGTTTAATACAATACTACCTTGGGCAGAGCAACCGTTGCCATCGGTTACTTGAACTCCCCATGTGCCTGCTGCAAAACCCGTATTATACGCCTGAGTTGGAGTTGCCCCACCCGTCCAGGCGTATATGTAAGGAAGCGTCCCTCCAACTGCAGAAGCCCAAGCGGTGCCATTTTGAGGAGGATTAATACAAGTAAGATTGGTTCCATTCACTTGCACTTGCAGCTGAGCGGGTTGGGGTAAAAATACAGATCCTGTTGTAGCACAATTGTTGGCATCCAATATTTGAACTGAATAATTTCCGGGAAATAAGTTAATTAAGGTGGAAGTAGTTTGACCTGTATTCCATAGGTAAGTATAGGGAGAGATACCCCCTGAAACTTGTGCTGAAACTGAACCAGTACTTCCCCCAAAACAAGGGGTCATGTTATAAGTAGTTTGTACACTTAAGGGTTGAGGTTCTCTGATTACTGCTTGATTTATAGTTTGACAGCCATTATTGTCGATTAAGGTGATGGTGTATAAACCGACTGCTAATCCAGCAATGGTTGCAGTAGTAGATACTGGAGAGGTATTCCATTGAAATTGATAAGGGGTTACCCCTCCAGACCCCGCACAAATAGCGGCCCCATTCGATTGACCAAAACAAGTTACATCGGCAGCCGTGGTAGTAACTGATAATGCAGGTGGTTCCGAAATAAGAACGGTTTGAATAGCAGCACATCCTCTTGCATCTGTTACCGAAACCTGCCAAGTTCCAGCGGATAAACTTGTAGCCTGTTGGGTATTTTGAACTGGCAAAGTATTCCAAGAATAAGCATAGGGTGGAGTTCCTCCCGAAACCTGACTGATTGCGGATCCATTATTTTGGCCATTACAATTCACAGTGTTGGGAAGGATGTTAATTAAAACCGGAGCATTCACAAAGACTATGGCGGAGTTTGAAAAGGTACAACCTGCTTGATCTGTAACGGTCACTGTCCATGTGCCTTGTGTTAATGCGGTTGCCTGTTGGGTTACTTGAATAGGTAGCGTATTCCAAGCATACGAATATGCTGGGGTACCGCCTATTGCCTGTGCGAGTAAGGAACCATCGGCATTTCCCAAGCATGAAACAGGGGTTTGGGTAAAGGAAACCGCTAAGGATGGAGGTTGGGAAACAGAAACAATTGCATTATAAGGACATCCTAAATTATCGGTTACGGACACTTGCCATGACCCAGCTGATAACCCAGTTGCTGTGGTAGTAGTTTGCGCAGGTAAGGTATTCCATGAGTAGGAATAAGGCTGAGTTCCTCCAGAAATGTTAATCGTTGCGGAACCATTGCTACCTCCATTGCAGGTAACTGCACTAAACGAGGAAGTATGCAAAAAGGCAGGAGGAGCTGTAACCACACCTTGCGCATTTGAGGAACAACCGTTACCATCAGAAAGCGTAATGGTGTAGGAACCTGAAGGCAACCCAGTAAGCGTTGCAGTTGTTTGAATAGGATTTGTACTCCAAGAATAGGTAAAAGGCGCAGTACCATTCACGGGAATGGCAGTAATAGATCCATCCATTCCCCCAAAACAAGAAATAGCGGTAGAAGTAGTGGTTACGCCAAACCCTGCACATTGAGCTTTTGTTTCATGCATGTTGATGCCATAAAACCCCAGGCAAAGCAATAAGGTATAGAGAGCCCTTCCCTTGTAAGGCAATAGGCTACAGCACAAATCAAGTCTTCTAAATAAATTATTTCTCAACGCCTTTATCCAAACTGTGAATTCTCAACTAATTATACTTCAAAAATACACAAATGAAGGTTGAGCATTTTATTTTACTAATGTGAATGGTGCATAAAGGGTGTTCAATTTTCTTTATAGTACCGGAATTTAATTTTTAAAAGTGATAATTGACATAAAAAAGAGGTAATAGCTAAAGAGTAAAACTTACTTTTGCAGAGATGTTCAGATCCATTTTACTTGGTGCGTTATTTTTAGGGGTATTATTCTTAGCCTTTTGGTGGTTTAAAGTAGAAGAATTTACGTCGTTAGAGAAGGCATTATCTTCCACAGAAAAAGTTACTTTTTTGAATTTATCGCATCAAAAAATAAAAACTATTCCAACTTCCATTTCCAAATTGCAAGATTTAGAAATACTATGGTTAGATGATAATCCAGATATAGATTTAAATCAAACTTTTAAATCATTAAGAACCCTTCCTAAACTTAGAGCATTGGTTATTAGTGGATGTCGCATTGATACCTTACCTAAATACATTGCTTTGTTGCGGCATCTCACGGTATTGGATTTATCAGATAATCCTAAGATTCGGTTAGATTTAGGAATTCCTGCCCTAGTTCAATTATCTGAATTAACTGCTTTAAGTATTACTGCCTGTCATTTAAAAGATTTACCTCCTGGATTTGAAAAAATAAAATCCTTGAAAAAAGTTTTTTTAATGAAAAATTCTATTCCTGTTTCGAGGAGAAAATATTGGCAAACTCAATTACCAGATTGCAATTTTGAATATGAAGAATAACCTTGTTAATTTAATCTATTGGATTCCATTTTTACTCATTGGATTTACCATAGGAGTTCCACATATTTTATTTGGCCAAACCCTTGATTCTCCTGAGATACAAGTGTTGGAAAAAAGGTTAGATAGCCTAAATCAGATCAAGATAAAAATAGGAGAACAATTAGAAACCCAAAAGTTGAGTGCTCTGCTAAAAGCATTAGAGACCACGGGCATCCCTTCTGGTCCGGCAACGTTAGCCATTGTTAAACATGTGGCTATGATTTTGGGATATGATGAAAGTCAGGAACAAGCGCAATGGGTAGCCCATATCATTCACCCTGATGTAAGTAAAGGCGGGGTAAGTAGAACAAATGATTTTAGGGAAGATAGTTTAGTTACTACGGGAACTGCCAAAAAAGCTGACTATTGGAATAGCGGATATGATAGAGGACATTTAGCTCCATCCGCGGATTTCAGATGGTCTAGAAAAGCGTTAAGTGAATCTTATTATTATTCAAACATGTCACCCCAGAAGCCTGAATTAAATCGGGAATCCTGGGCAATGTTGGAAGATAAACTTCGATATCATGTGATTGCTACTGGGCATCCTATTTTTGTGGTTACTGGGCCGGTTATCACTCCGGGACTTCCCAGAATTGGACCAAGTCAAGTATCTGTGCCTGTATATTATTACAAAGTAGCTTTAGATCTACAAACTGTTCCTCCCCAAGCCATTGGTTTTGTGATGGTAAATGGAAAAAATGAATATCCTACTTTTTCGTATGCGGTTACGTTGGATAGTGTTGAGAAATTAACACATCTGGATTTTTTTCCTGCATTGGAGGATAAGATGGAAGCGGAAGTGGAAAGCCGCTTTAATGCTGAATATTGGAAAAGTGAAAAAGAAAAAGGGGAAACAGAACCCATCCCAGCTTTAAGTCTTCCTAAAGGTAAATTCAATACGGTACAGGCAAAATATCAGATAGGAGCAAAAGCTACGATTTGTGGAACTGTGGTAGATGCCAAGTATGTAGAGAAATCAGGAAATACATTTATGAACTTGGACCGCAGGTTTCCCAATGATATATTTTCCATTTCTGTTTGGAAAACAGATCGGGTAAATTTCTCCTATGAACCCGAGAAATTACTGTTAAACAAACAAATCTGTGTTACTGGAATGGTAAGAGATTATAACGGTAAGGCTTCGATGAGCATTTCCAATGAAAAAGCCATCAGTCTATTAGATGGAAGTTCACCACAAATAAAATCAGAAGAAGAGGATGGGGATGAGGGAGATGCTCCTAATGAGAAATAAAAAAAGCGGAACACCAATTTCTTAGTTGTTCCGCCCTCAATTATGAAAATAATCAAAAACCCGTGACAAATTTGTGATTATTTTATTAAGAATACAAGTAGTTTCTACTTATTTATTTTCCAAAAGCCGAACAAGTTTCCCTAAACATCTATAATTCAATACCATTTAAATCTCTTTACACTTAAGAAAAATCCTAAAGCCAACCATCCTGTTAAAACCAGGAGGGGTTTTCCTAAGTGCCAGATGGGTTCGCCTTCGTTAAAGATACCTCGCAAGGCTTGAATAAAATGGGTTAATGGAAATAATTGAGTTATCGTCTGTGCCCATGAGGGTAAATTCTCTACGGAGAAAAATACGCCACTTAATCCAATCATCAAGAAAAACAGGATGTTATTGATTCCAATAGCTAACTCCACTGTATCTGCCAAAGAAGCGATTAAAAAACCGATTGACATAAATACCAGAGAACCCAAAGAAACTGCGAGCATAAAGGAGAACCAATCTCCTTTCATGTGAACCGGAAAGACCAAAAAGGAACAAACCAAAATAAAAACTACCTGAAGCATTTGAAATAAAAATCTACTTACAATAAATGCAGAGATAAATACAGATTTCCGCATGGGCGTTAGGGCTAATTGCTTTAGATTTCCTTTCTCCCGGTAGCTAATTAATAAAAATCCTACTCCCCATAAAGACGCGCTCATTACTTGTAATCCAATCATACCTGGAATTAGAAAATCAAGATAAGAGCCTGTATTTTCATCTGAAGAAATTGTTTTTTCCTCCCAAGCAATGGCAGGCTGTTCGTGTTGATAATCTTGATTTAATCTTAAAATTGATTTCTCTAAAAATTGTTTAACCAAAGGGATTTGAGAGGCCATGTAAGCATTGTACTCAATAGTAACCTTGCCTTGTTGTGTGGCGGTGGAGGCTGTAAATCCGGGAGGAATATATACTGCTGCGGTAAAATGTCCTGCCTTTAACAAAGAATCTATTTGCGTTTTAGATCCCTTATATACTTCAAACTGTTGAGGTTCCAATTGTAAATACCCATATAATTGCCAGGCAGCCAAATGTTCATCCTCATCCGACAATCCAATGAATATCTTCACAGGATTTCCATCCCCAGAGAAATAAAAACCAAGCGAGAATATTACAAAAATGGGGAATATAAATGACCAAGCCAGAGAACCTACACTCCTGGTGTATAACATGAGTTCAGTCAATACTTGTTGTCGAAATGCTTTCATACTGCAAAGGTAGGGAAGGAAAGGGATTATGTGTTATATCCTATTTTAGGAATAACACATCCCCAAAATAAGTTAAACAAAAAAGGCCGGGGATTAGCCCAACCTTTATTGATAGGTATTTATTATTGATTATTGTATAGTAGGTATCTGAACTACAGATCCATTTCCCCAGGTAAAAGATTTAAATAATCCAGCACCACAGTATTCAATTTTACCAGAATTTTCTGCTAATAAAATACCTTCTCTGGAGGCATTTACAATCGCCTGACCATTATCGGAAACAGACGCAAATAATTTTTCAGCACTTAACCCTTGTCCTCTCCATTGCGCAGATTGACTTCCATAAATCACAGCTTCGTGTGACTGACCTTTGATTGCGGCAACTGCAAATTGATTTAATTCAACTTTTAAATCTTGCGTTTCCAACCATAAATTCAATAATCCTTCTCCTTTTAAATGAATATTCATCCGATTTGTTTTTAATTTTTCTTCACATCGAATAAAATAATTCCCATCCGCAGTAATTGAATTTAATTCTGATAAAGTTAAATTAACAATCGGCATATCAAAACGATTCACTGATTTATTTAAGGTTAAAAATAAAACTCCTTCTTTTACTTCCATTTCAAAAAATTCTCTCAAATGTTCTGGAATTTCGGCTTCCACTTGGGTGGTATTTCCGGAATGTAAATAAACCTTAATATTTCCCGAAACCTGCAGTTGTGTAAATACAGGAAGGATTTGAGAAACTTGAATTCTTTGTTGAGCAGTACCTGTGCCAGGATTAGCCATAACAGGCGTTAAACTCATACACAAGAATAAAATTCCAAGGATAGCTTTCATAAATTTGGGGTAAATGATTGTATAATTTTCATGCTGTAAAATTGAAGGGAAACCAATCCAATTAAAATTAATTAGGATATTCGGATAGTGATCAAGATAAATGGATTAAATTCCACTAAATTTAATTCCGAAGGAAATATTTTGAACTTGTGGACCTAAATCTTTGCGGAATATATCATTTAAGGTATAGTTAACATACAGATTAAAGTCACCGTATCCAGCCAGGAAACAAAGTCCATAACGGAAATTATTTAATTGAAAATCATCTTCCGTTTTAATTTTTTTATCCTCCTGAGTTATCAATTTCGTGCGGGCATTGAGTAAAAACCCGCCAAAAACGCCACCTGCTAAGTGAAAGGTATTTTCTTTTTTATCCGGGCGAGTTTCAACTTCCAACATTAATTGGCCAATTAAATTCTGGGTCATTAATTTATTTTTTTCATAACTCAGGGTATCTCTAGTCAAACGTAAGGTATCCGTTCGGGAAGAAAATAAAACAGAATTACGAAAACGATAATTGTTCCAATCTACCCCAAGTCCTGTAATTAAATTAACGCGATGTTGGATAATATTAATTTTAGCTTGAATTAATGTTAAGTTAACATTCCAAGAACGACTTTGGAATAAATCCAGATCTTGGTATTTAGCGGGTAAATTCAAATCGTATTTATACATGAATGAATTTAATCCTAATGCCAGGCTAAACATTTTAACATCAACCGATTTATCCTTGTCTTTTTTCTTATCTCCAAAATTCATTTTTTCACCATCTTTATAGATATCTGTAGATTTTTTATTTTTATCATCAATAATTACGATTCGGGTACTCCCCCATCGAATTTCAGTAGTATCTGTTTTCTCAGAATTATCTTCAGCCAAATCATCCTTACTTTCATCGAGGGAGGCTAATTCATCGGTTAATTCATTTAATTCTTTTAACAAAGTATTTTCTTGTAATTCCATATCTTTTTCAAAGGTTTCAAATCTACTTTCTGCTTTTAGCCTTTCTTCCAATTGTTGAATTTTCTCATTGGTAGAATTTTGAAACATTTCTACTTGCATTTTAAATTTTGCAATTTGTGTATTCAGATCTAAAGAATCAGGCACATCTTTATGTAAAGCCTCTGCCTTGTTTTTAAGCGTAGTAACTTCTTTTATAAAATCTGATTTTAGTTCCTCGAGTTCTTTTCCTAATCGGGTTCGTTCAGAGGTGTTATCGGATTGTGCACTTGAAAATGAAAAGGTGCTCATCAATGCAATTGCCAACAAAATTTTGGCATAAGCGTGGAAATTGATTTTCATAGGATGTTATTAAAAGGTGAGAATTAAGGGGTAGAAGATTTTTGAGGAAAATTGCTTTTCAATGCAAACAAAGGGCTCTGAAATTGACAAATCCAAACGGGTTGATTTTTTGAATTCACGCCAGAATCTATGGCGAGTTTGGTATGCGAGGATTTAAATACCTTAGTTAAAACAAAGTTTACAATTGAGGCAATTTTAGGGGTGGATTTATTCGGGATTTTAGATTTACCTTGATCCACTGCAAACTTATTTTCTAACGTGTCTTTTGAAAAATTTAATGCTGCTTTATTTTGAGTAATCGCATCCGGAATTTCTACCTGAATTAATTCCTCAGGGATCATTTGGGAGGAATCGGTTTCTGCTAAGGGATTTAAAACTTCTGCGCCTTGAGGGTTTTCTGATTCTGATTGGCTAAATTGTTTTACAATAGATTTAGCATCTGACCAGGAGAAGGCGGAGGAATTAACATTTGTTTTTTGAGGTATCGACGTAATTAGGGAATCCGAATTTATTGGGGGAATCGAAAATGGCGCAGGAATATTTGAACTACTTAATGTTGGAGAAGAAGGAGACTCTTTCCCCAACCACCACATCCCGATTGCAATACACAATAATGCTGCGGTTGCCATTAGCATAAGCAATAATCCATTTCCCTGAGGCTTTCTTTGGAGGGTAAGTTGATGATGTAAACCTGTCCAAACCTTCGGACTGGGATTCTCTGAAATTTGTTCTATTTTGATATTAAGTTTTTTGCGAAAGTTCTCTTCAGACAAGTCTGCATTCAAATGATCCCAAACGTTATCAGTAGGTTGGGGGGTAACAGAATCCAGTTTATCCTTCCAGTTTTGGGAATTTTTCATAAGGCAGGATGCATAAACTTTTCACATGAAATTTGAAGGTGACGACGGGCTTTGGCATATTGACTTTTGGAAGTACCTTCTGATATGTTTAATTGTTGTGCAATTTCAGCATGGGAAAATCCTTCAATGGCAAACAGATTAAATACCATTCGATACCCAGGGGGTAAGCTCATGATTTGTTGCAGAATTTCTTCCCCAGTTAAGGTATCCAAAACAGATAGATCTTCTGAGGTTTGAGGGATAAAATCTAATGTAGTATGCAGTGAAAATTTTTTATTTCTGCGTAATGCTTCAATTGCGGTGTTTACCATTATTTTTTTCATCCACCCTTCAAAACTTCCAACGGGTTTCCAATCTGGCATGCTTTTAAAAATCTTCAGAAATCCTTCCTGAAGAATATCTTCCGCATCTTCCCGATTATCTGCGTATCGAAGGGCGATTTTAAACATTTGTCCTTTATACTTATCGTACAGTGTTTTTTGACTACGAATTTCCTGACGCAGACAGCCTTCTATGACTGGCAGCAGGGAGAAATCCGCAGATATTACAAGTGTACTTTCCATCTGATATATAAGCCTAAATGTTAACCGTGTGCAAAAGGTTGCCTGGTGTTATGTATTTTTACAGATATTTAGGGAAAAAATAAAAGCCCCTAACAATTATTTCACAAATCGATGAAAAGAATAGCCTTTTTGTTGGGTATTATCCCCATTCTTTTGGTAGCGCAACCTGCTACCCCAAATAAAACCATAAATACTGGAGGAACCTTAAAATATGAGTCGGTTCCTGGGGATCCTATGAAAACCAGGATCTATACCTTATCCAATGGATTAAAGGTATTTCTAACGGTAAATACTGCTGAACCCAGTGTGATGACTTATATCGCGGTTAAAGCGGGTAGCAAAAACGATCCTGCTGAAGCTACAGGATTAGCACATTACCTGGAACATATGCTATTCAAAGGAACTGACCAATATGGAACAAAAGATTATTCTCAGGAAGCAAAACAATTAGCGGTTATAGAATCTCTGTATGAAACCTATCATGAGACTCAAAAACCTGAGGAAAGAAAGCATATCTATCACCAAATAGATTCTGTATCTGCCTTAGCGGCCAAATATGCCATTGCGAATGAATATGATAAAATGGTAGGAGCTATTGGTGCCAAAATGACCAATGCCTATACTTCCTTTGAACAAACGGTATATATGAATAATATCCCGGCGAATCAATTATCTGCTTGGTTGAAAATTGAAGCTGAAAGATTTAGAAAACCTGTAATGCGTTTATTTCATACAGAATTGGAAGCAGTGTATGAAGAAAAAAATATTTCTTTGGACAACGATGGAAATAAAGTTTACGAAGCTTTGTTAGGTGCATTGTTTCAGCAACATGCTTATGGTACCCAAACTACAATTGGTACTGTGGAACATTTAAAAAATCCTTCCTTAAAACGAATTCAGGAATATTTAGAAAAATACTATGTGCCTGGTAATATGGCGGTTTGTTTATCTGGGGATTTAGCACCGGATTCCACGATTCGAATGATTGAAGAAACCTTAGGCAGACTACCTTCTAAACCCGTACCCCCAGCCTATACTTTTCAACCCGAAAAAAATATTACTGAACCTGTTACCCTAAAAGTCGTTGGAGCAGATGCTGAATTTCTTACGCTTGGGTATCGTCTTCCCTCTGTCCATCATGCAGATTATCCTGCCTTATATATGATTGATGCATTATTATCCAATCAATCCGCTGGATTAATAGATTTAAATTTAGTGAATCAACAAAAACTATTAGAAGCTTCCTCTTATTTATATGGACTTGCAGATTATGGAGCAGAAATATTCGAAGCAAAACCGAGAGAAGGTCAAACTTTAGAAGAGGTAAAAAATTTAGTGTTGGCTGAAATTCAAAAATTAAAAGAAGGAAAATTTGAAGATAAACAAATGACTGCCGTCGTAAATAATTATAAAGTTGATCAGATTAAAATGATGGAAAATAATTCTGCACGTGCACATCAGTTTGTAGAAATATTTACCAGCAACCAAACCTGGGCAGATTATGTAAACTTTGAAAAAAAATTATCCTTATTAAAGAAGGAAGATATTATTCGTGTGGCCAATAAATATTATGGAAAAAACTATGTTGCCATTTATAAAGAAGTTGGAAAAGATACCGCTATTGTAAAAGTTGAAAAACCTGAAATAACACCTGTTGAAGTAAATAGAGACGACAAATCAGGATTTCATGAACAGATGCAAAATGTGCGGGCAGGAATAATTTCTCCTGTATTTTTAGATTACCGCAGAGATATCGAAGAAACTCAGGTAGGTCCTTATACCTTAGAGTATTTAAAAAATCAAGAGAACGATTTATTTCATCTCACCTATCTATTTGATATTGGAAAGGCACAACAACCTCGAATGGCGTTGGCTGTTGAGTATTTAAAATATTTGGGTACTCCTCAGGCTAGTAATGAAGCTATTAATAAAGCATTTTATGCCTTAGGATGTGAATATGGCGTAATGGCCGGCGAAGAAGAAATGTATGTGTATTTAAAAGGGTTGCAATCTTCTTTCAAAGAAGGATTACTCTTGTTAGAAACCTTATTAAATCAAGCGGTTCCTGATTCTGTTGCCTATCAAAATATGGTTGAAGGTATTTTGAAACAAAGGGAAGATCAAAAACAAGATAAAAGAACCATAATGTTTGAGGCGCTAAAGAATTATGGATTATATGGAGATAGAAATCCTTTTACCCAAATATTATTGGAACCAGAGTTGAGACAACTACAACCCACTCAATTAACTCAAATGTTACATGATCTTACCTCCATGGAGCATAGAGTTTTATACTATGGTCCGTTATCTAAAGATTTATTAACTGCGGATTTAAAAACCTACCATAAAGTTCCACAGACCCTTAGGCCTATTCCTCCCACCACCTCTTTTGATGTACAGGATCCGGGCCGTAATCATGTTCTGTTTGTTGACTTTGATATGGTTCAGGCAGAGTTACTATGGTTGGGTAAATCCAGTGAAGTTTATTCTGCAGAGATGACCCCTATTATTCAGTTGTATAATGAATACTTTGGAGGTGGCATGGGTTCCGTTGTTTTTCAAACAATAAGAGAATCCAAGGCATTGGCATATAGCACCTTTGCGGCCTTTCAAACACCCGCTAGAAAAGACAAAAATTATTGGTCTTTAGCCTATGTGGGAACACAAGCAGATAAATTACCAGAAGCATTACCCGCTATGAATGAATTGTTAACTGAACTTCCGGTTTCAGAAGTATTATTTAAATCTGCTCAAGATGCGCTGATTAATCGAATTGCTGCCGAAAGGATTATTCGTAATCAGGTTTTATTAAATCATGCTGCGGCAAGAAGAAGAGGAGTAGAAAGGGATGTGAGAAGACTTGTTTACGAACAAGTAGGGGGAATGACCACCCGTGAGCTTACACAGTTTCATCAACAAGCATTTGGGAAACGCCCAAGCGTATTACTGGTTTTAGGTTCCAGAGAAAAAATTGATTTTAAAGCTTTGGAAAAATTCGGTCCCGTAACGGAATTAACCCTGGAAAATATTTTTGGGTACTAAGCGTATTGCTTACCCTAAAAACAGGCTTGAACCTATCCATCTCCTCCGAATAACCAGCTAAAACCATTCTGCACTTTTACGTGTTTAGCTTTTAATGAACCAAGATTCACATTACACCACAAGATGATTCAAACCTTGCAACCCATTAGGTATGATCGTAAAGATTTGTCAGACGAAGCACTACTTCATTTGTATGAAGCATTAGTGTTGCCTCGAATGATAGAAGAAAAAATGCTAATCCTGCTTCGGCAAAACAAAATCAGCAAATGGTTTTCGGGAATTGGACAGGAAGCTATTTCGGTTGGCGTTACAGAAGCTTTGCAATCTTCCGATTATATATTGCCGCTGCACAGAAGCTTAGGGGTATTTACTTCCAGAAAGGTGGAACTCAAAAAACTTTTTTGCCAATGGCAAGGAAAAAAATATGGGTTCACCCAAGGACGAGATCGCTCCTTTCACTTCGGTACGCAAGAATATAAAATCATTGGCATGATATCCCACTTAGGTGCTATGCTTGGAGTTGCCGATGGAATTTCATTAGCCAGCAATTTAGATCATGACAACCTGATTTCCCTTGTCTTTTCGGGTGATGGTGGTGCCAGTGAAGGAGATTTTCATGAAGCCATTAATACCGCTGCCGTATGGGATCTTCCCGTTATCTTTTTAATTGAAAATAATGGATACGGGCTTTCCACTCCTTCCTCTGAGCAATTCCGTTGCAAGCAGTTTATTGATAAGGCAATTGGATATGGAATAGAAGGAATTCAGGTAGATGGAAATAATATTTTAGAAGTATATACCACTGTTCTTTCCTTGGCTGAAAAAATGCGGAAAGACCGGAAACCTATAATTTTAGAGGCGATGACTTTCAGAATGCGGGGGCATGAAGAAGCATCCGGAACTAAATACGTACCTAAAGTTTTGTTTGAACAATGGGAAATAAAAGATCCTGTCAAAAACTATGAAAATTGGTTAACCGAACAAGGAATCTTAAAGGTTGAACAAATTGGAGAAATACGGGAGAAGTTTAAAGCTCAAATTCAACAAGCGCTTGATTTTACCTTCGCTGAACCCGAAGTGCAACCCGATCCTGAAGAAGAACTACAGGATGTGTATGCAACCGTGCCTCAGGTTCTGGAAAACGCTACTGAACCAAATGCTGGAAATAGATCAATTCGTTTGGTAGATGCTATCTCAGAAGGGATGGGACAAGCCATGGAAAAAGACCCAGGTCTTGTTTTGATGGGTCAAGATATTGGTGAATATGGAGGGGTATTTAAAATTACCGATGGGTTTATCTCCAGATTTGGTAAGGAAAGAGTGCGTAATACTCCTTTATGTGAATCCGCAATTTTAGGCGCTGCTTTAGGATTGTCTATCCGTGGAAGAGCATCTATGGTAGAAATGCAGTTTGCAGATTTTGTTTCCTGTGGATTTAATCAAATTGTCAATAATCTAGCAAAGACCCATTACCGCTGGGGACAATCTGTCTCTGTTACGGTGAGAATGCCAACCGGTGCGGGCGTGGCAGCTGGACCATTTCACTCCCAAAGTAATGAAGCTTGGTTTACGAAAGTACCTGGCCTTAAAGTGGTATATCCTTCCTCTCCCTATGATGCCAAGGGATTATTAATCTCTTCTTTACACGAGCCTAATCCGGTTATCTTTTTCGAACACAAAGCCTTATACCGAAGCATTGAGGGGTTTGTTCCAGAAGAATATTATGTATTACCCATCGGGAAAGCCAAGGTGGTGAAACCCGGATCAGATATGACCATCATTACGTATGGTAGTGGTGTGCATTGGGCTTTGCAATTAGCGGAAGAACTCAAGGACCAAGGGGATATTGAAATTGTAGATTTACGAACACTATTGCCCTGGGATAGGGAAACTGTATTTGCCTCTGTTCAAAAAACAGGGAAATGCCTGGTGCTGCATGAAGACACCCTCACCTGCGGATTTGGTGCCGAAGTATCTGCTACTTTGGCAGAAGAATTATTTACATATCTCGATGCCCCAATTTTCAGAGTTGGATCAATGGATACTCCGGTTCCCTTTTGTTCCGCACTGGAAAATGTATTTCTTCCTAAATCCAAACTCAGGGAAAAAGCAATTCAGCTATTAAATTATTGATGAATAAATATCGGCACCTATTTCTATTGTTCTCCTTGCTTTGCTTTGGGGTGGCTTGCCAACCTCCTGTGGGAGATGAACCTGAAACTGAAATTACAGAGGACACTACCCCTGTCGGAGAAGGAAAAAAATATGTAGTAGATCCCAACCTAAGCAGCCTGCAATGGACCGCCGCAAAGGTATACGGGCAACACACCGGGGAAATCAAAATCAAACAAGGAAACATCTGGGTGGAAGGAAAAAAAATTACTGGTGGAAGAGTGCTTCTGGATATGAACTCTATAACTGTTTCAGATTTGGAGGGAAAGGATAAAGAAGATTTAGAAACACATTTAAAAGATTCAGACTTTTTTGAAACGGAAGAATGGCCAGTAGGTAAGTTGATCATCACCTCGGTGATGGAAAAAAAAGATTCCTCATTTACACATGAAGTAAAAGCCCAACTTACCTTAAAAGGAAAAACCAAACCAATTCGTTTTCCGGCTACCCTTTCCTTCTCTGAAAACAGCCTGAAAATAGAATGCGCTTTCGAATTAGACAGAACCCGTTGGGGAATTACCTATCGGGGAAGCTTAGATAATATTATTCAAAAAATGGTTGCCTTAAAAATTGAAGTATTGGCAACTCCTAAATAATTTATTTAATCGGTGGAAATAAGGATTAGTTAAAATACAGTGTATTCTATACTTTTAACCTAGCAAAAAACAACCCCTATGTCTTGGTTGCTAAAATGGTTTTTGATAGTATATGTGAGCATTTCCTCATTGCTCCCTGGCATGGCAACACAGGAATTTGCGAAAATCCCACTATTATGGGAACATTACCATCATCACCAAACTCAACACGGAGATACGAACGGATTTATTGACTTTTTATCCTCTCATTATACAAGTTTGGAAGGCACTGCAGATGCAGAACATGAATCCTTGCCCTTGTTTAATTTATCTGAATTTGCTTCCCTGAACATGCCCATTTATTTCGGAATTCAACTCTGGATTCCGGAGTACATACAAAAAATAAAATTAATAACTGAGGTTAGTATTTTTTTCAGGGAACTCCCTACTTTGCTGCGCCCCCCTAGATAATTTTTTGAATTACATATTACCTGCCCATTATAAAAAAGATTAAGGGCAAAAGTATAGCTTCACTTACAGTGAATGCTAATTAATTTATTAACCAAATTTATTATTTATGTTAGATAGAATTATTGGATTCAGTATCCATAATCGTTTGGTAATAGTAATATTACTGTTTGTCTGGGTGGGTGCCGGAATATGGGCATTCAACCGCCTGCCCATAGATGCTGTTCCTGACATCACCAATAATCAGGTTCAAGTAATCACCGTATGCCCTGATTTAGCTGCCGAAGAAGTGGAACAACAGGTCAGTTTTGTTTTGGAATCCGGATTGAAAAACATTCCGGGGGTGGAGGACATAAGATCCATTTCTCGATTTGGTTTATCGCTGGTAACCTTAGTGTTTGAGGAATCTGTGGATGTGTATTGGGCACGAACCCGAATTGCTGAAAAGCTCAGTGAAATTCGGGAAGAAATCCCCCCTGGTGCCGGAAGCCCTTTCCTGGCTCCTGTTTCAACCGGTCTTGGGGAAATTTTCCAATATACGCTTGACCCCAAAGATACCACCTGGTCTCCTGGTAGTCTCCGAACCCTTCAGGATTGGACCGTACGAAGAGCGCTATTAGGCGTAAAAGGCGTAGCCGATGTAAGTAGTTTCGGGGGATATGTCAAAACCTATCAGGTATCTCCAGATCCCAAAGCAATGATATCCTTCGGAATTACCTGGGAAGAATTAGGAAATGCCTTATCCGCCGGTAATCAAAATACAGGGGGTGGCTATATCGAAAATGATAACCAAATTTATTATTTACGGGGAATGGGGAAGGTTACTTCAATAGAAGAAATCAAAGAAATCCTAATTAAAAAAAATGAGGAAGTACCCGTTCCGATTAAGGCCATTGCAACGGTTTCTGAAGGTCACTTACTTAGGTATGGAGCCCTGACCAAAGATGGAAAAAGGGAGGCCGTAGGAGGAATTGTGCTAATGATTAAAGGAGAAAACTCTTCCTCTGTGATTGATCGGGTGAAAGCCAGAATGGAAGAAATCGAAACCCAACTTCCCAAAGGGGTCAAAATCGAACCCTTTCTGGATCGGGAAACCTTAGTGCAAAAAGCCATTCATACCGTCAGTAAAAATCTGCTGGAAGGAGGAATTATCGTAATCCTGATCCTGGTGATATTCCTGGGAAATCTGAGATCTGGTTTATTGGTGGCTTCAGTTATTCCCTTATCCTTATTATTTGCCATTTTCATGATGGTTATTACAGGCGTCTCGGGTAATTTGATGAGTTTAGGCGCGCTTGATTTTGGACTCATTGTGGATGGAGCGGTAATCATTGTTGAAAATGTATTACACCTCTTTCATCAAAAAAAACCCGGGGATGCGGAACAAAGAAAATTATGGGTCAAAAAAGGAGCTGGAGAAATGTTACACAGTGCTGCCTTTGGACAACTCATTATCCTCATTGTGTATTTACCCTTATTAGCATTGACAGGGGTAGAAGGGAAAATGTTTCGACCCATGGCATTAACGGTTGCCTATGCTTTATTAGGGGCGTTAATCCTTTCTTTTACCTATATTCCTTGTATGAGCGCATGGGTGTTACGATCTCCAACCTCAACCAAAATCAGTCGTATCGAACTATTTATCAATCGCCTTAACCAAAGCTGGATTCGATTGCTGAAACTTGCCTTACGTAACCCTATCTGGTTTCTGGCTCCTTCCCTGATACTACTGGTAATTACAGTCGGCATTTTTCAAAATATGGGAGGAGAGTTTATCCCTAAACTAGATGAAGGGGATTATGCAATTGAAACCCGATTACCCCCGGGAAGTTCTTTAACACAATCTGTAAATCTTTCTTTACAAATTGAATCTCAACTCTTAAAAGCCTTTCCAACCGAAATCAAAAGTGTGGTAGCGAAAATAGGTTCTTCTGAAATCCCTACTGATCCTATGCCCATTGAAGCGATGGATTTAATCGTTACGGTTTATCCCGAGGAGCAATGGACTCGAATATCGAGTAAAGAAAAACTGACAGAAGCCATTGAACAAGAATTAGAAAAATATGTTGGCATAGGTTTTTCGATTCAACAGCCGATTGAGATGAGATTTAATGAACTCATGAGTGGAGCAAAATCGGATGTGGTAGTTCGATTGTATGGCCCCGATATTCAAACTTTATCCCATACTGGGCAATCCATTGCTACGCTAATCAAGGATATTCCCGGTGCCCAAGATGTTCAAGTACAACAAAGTGCTGGGTTGCCCCAACTTGAAATCAAGTATATCCCTACCAAACTCGCACAATATGGAATAACAGCTGAAGAAGTGGGCACTACCTTAAACATTGCCTATGCGGGAAAAACCTTCGGTACCTTATATGAAAAAGAGATTCCAGTTCCCATAACGCTAATGCTGAACAACCAAAATAGAATGGATCTTCAAGCCTTAAGAACCTTGCCCATCATCACGAATCATCATCAAAGTATTCCTTTACAAGAATTAGCGGCTATTGATTTGATTCATGCACCTGCAGAAATATCAAGGGAGAATGGAAGAAGGAGATTAAACATTTCCCTGAATGTGAGAGGAAGAGATATGGAAAGTTTGGTGAATGAAATGAGAACCAAGTTAAAAGCTGAGTTAATTCTACCCGAAGGTTATCATTATACTTTTGGAGGAAGATTCGAGAATCTGGTGAGTGCCCGTAATCGGTTGGCATGGGTAATCCCCATTGCTTTGGGAATCATTTTACTGTTGTTGTATTTAAGTTTTGGGAGGATGCAGGAAGGGTTGTTGATATTTTCAGCTATTCCCATGGCAGCAGTTGGGGGAATTTTATCCCTGGTGTTTCGGGATATGCCATTTAGTATCTCCGCTGGAGTGGGTTTAATCGCACTGTCAGGAGTTGCGGTGTTAAATGGAATTGTGCTCATCTCCCGCTTTAAGCAACTAGAAAAACAAGGGATGACGAACATCAAACGAATCTTGTTAACAGGTGTCTCTTCAAGATTTCGTCCTGTAATCATGACCGCATTAGTAGCCTCATTAGGATTTTTACCCATGGCAATTTCCACAGGTTCCGGCGCGGAAGTACAAAAGCCCTTAGCTACCGTTGTTATCGGAGGGTTAATCACTGCCACCCTATTAACCTTATTGTTATTGCCCTTGTTGTATGGGATTCTTAAAGGTTTGTATCGAAAATCCAGAACCAAAATAAACCTGGTAGCTCCCCTATTTCTATTGTTCTGTATAAGCTCACAAGTGTATGCACAACCTTATATGACCGAAGGTCAACTGGTGAAAAAAATATTAGAGAAACATCCTCAATATTTGGCGGCAATAGAAAAGGGGAAAGCAGCGAAAGAGTTGATTCCTATGGGAAAATCCTTGCCTGCCACGGATTTCATTTTGGAAGCACCGAGTGGGGAGTTTTATACCCCCGGAATTACCCAATCCCTCGCCTGGCCCGGAACCTACCGAAATCATACCCGATTTCTATCTGCTGGTGCCAACGTAGAAGCCTCGGCAATTTTGGAAACCCGAATTATTTTGGAACGACAATTTAAAGGGTTATGGGCGGAATGGCTTTACTGGCAAGCCATCGCAGACTTAAGTACACACCAGGATTCCATCTGGAAACAAATTGAGAAGATCGGACAAATCCGATTTCAACAAGGAGAGATAAGCGCGTTGGAGAAATTAAATGCAGAAGCCATTGCCCAAGCTGGACTACAATATTCTCAACAAAACCGAAGAAAGCTAAGCGAAATCATCACCCGATTGGAATGGCTCAGTGGAGAATCCCCCAATACCTGGAAAATATTGGATAGCATTGTTCCGCCTGATCTTCTGCCCAAGATTCAATCTATAACCCAAGATACTATGTTGGAAAACCATCCCTTGTTAGGCGTTTTTAAAAGTACGGTGGAGCAAAACAGAATTGCCATTTCGATGGCTAAAACCCAAAGATTACCGGGCTTCCATGCCGGTTGGCTAAATCAAGGCACTCGACAAACGCCCGCCTATTTGCAGTTCCGAGCAGGCATATCCATCCCCCTTGATTATCGAAGTGCCCGAGCGCAAATCAGAAGTGCAAAAGCAACCTTTGCCTCCTCTCAACAAAGTCTAAAAGCGAAAACCTTGGAATGGCAAACCTTTTGGCTAGAATCCCAAACTCATCTGGATCAGGAAATTAATAACCTTGTTTACTTTCGAAAAATCGCCTTACCCCAGGCAATGGAATTAGAACGAACCGCACTCCTTGCCTATCGTTTAGGCGAAAAT
>RFSG01000027.1 GCA_009924095.1 Sphingobacteriia bacterium | reverse complement strand
GATAAAAGTTTCTTTATTAGGAAACAAGTTTTTTTACGGAGTTGTCTTTCTAAACTTACTGCCAACATCCCGCTTTGCGAACTTTCACCCCCTGTTGCGTATATTTTCCTTATGGCTGAACCCCCTGTATTCCATATTAACAGATTCATAACCAATATTTAGGATTCGTTGGGGTAGCTTCATCTTCTAAAAATATACCCCCGCAGTTACAAATCCAAATTATCCAAAGGGCTCTATACCTATTCTTCCCCTTTCCGGGTAATATGGGTGTAAATCTAATTATTTACCCAATTTATTTACCCTACCCCTCAACCTGACAAAGATAAATTAACTGTTGCCACAGTTTATTTTACACTCCCCTTCATGGTCTTTTAGTTTACAAGGTGCACTCCCTTCCGTGGTTGTGACACTCCCTTCCGTGGAAATGCCACTCGCTTCCGTGGAAATGCCACTTGCTTCCGTGGAAATGCCACTCGCTTCCGTGGAAATGCCACTTGCTTCCGTGGAAATCCTACAGAGCTTATTAGATTAACGCTAACAAAACGTAACCTTCATTACCGGTCATTGCAGATCAAGCCCGCAATGACCTCCAGGGGTTAAGTGTTTATTATATTCGTTCATGATTCCATTCCAGGACATTAAAAATCAAACTACGACGGAAGTCTTATGCCTCTTTCATTGCGGGGCGGTCATTGAGCTTGTCGAAATGCGACCCGCAATCTCTAACTGAATCCTTTGATCCTTCTACTCTTGTTCAACTTCGCTCAAGGCTCAGCACAAGCCCAAACGCATACTCGGTCTGTCACGAGCATCCCATACTATTCCCGCAATTCAAACACTTATAACAAGTTCCATTGCGTAGGGTAATATGCCCGCAAGTACTACAAGCAGGAGCATCTCCCATCATACTACTTAAATATTTCTGCGTAGTGCTTTCAGTTGCCTCTGAATTTGAATTAACCTGCCGCTCTTCAGGAACCGGAACAGGTTTTATCTCCGAAGGATTTACCTTAAACCCAATCCTACGTACAGACGCCTCCGGATCTTTCGGGAGATTTGTAGCGGAAGGTAAATCTTCAGCAGGCAGAATGGCTGTTTTTTCAGCTAACTCCTGCAAGTCACCAGGTTTAACCTGAACCAAATCCTCCCGTTGTAAATATTCAAATGCTAATAACCTGAAAATATAATCTACTAAAGAGGTGGCGTTTTTGATATTCGGATGATCTACCCTACCAGCAGGTTCAAAACGGGTGAAAGCAAACTTATCTACAAACTCCTCTAAGGGCACACCATATTGCAATCCAATCGAAACTGAGATAGCAAAACAATTCATAATGCTTCTTAAGGTGGCACCCTCTTTATGCATGTCAATGAAGATTTCCCCTAAGGTTCCATCGCTGTATTCCCCGGTTCTTAGAAAAACAGTATGCCCACCTACATTGGCTTTTTGGGTAAATCCATTTCGTTTGTTGGGCAATCGTTTCCGCTCTACAATTCGACTTAACTGTCTCTTAAATTTGGTGTCTTCCGATGCTACCAGTATTTTTTTGGCAGCTTCCAACACCAGGTCTGGATTGTTTTCATCAATCAAATGTGCAGCAGAAACAACTGATTCTGACTTGTCTTTTTCACTCGAATCTTGATCCGATTTATTGGATAAAGGCTGGGATAATTTAGAACCATCTCTATAAATCGCATTAGCCTTTAAGCCTAAGGTCCAAGATAAATAATAAGCATCTTGAATATCTTTTACTTCAGCATCATTTGGAAGATTAATTGTTTTAGAAATCGCCCCAGAAATAAAAGGCTGCACTGCCGCCATCATCCGAATATGCCCATGCGGTTGTATAAATCGTTGGCCAATTACTCCACATTTATTCGCACAATCAAACACCGGATAATGTTCTGGTTTTAAATACGGAGCGCCTTCAATCGTCATCGTACCACAAACATATTCATTCGCTTCCTCGATCTGAGCTTTGGTAAATCCAAGTGCCTGTAACAAATGAAATTGCTGAGAATTGTATTGATCAGCCGTAAACCCTAATCTCTTCAAAGTATCCTCACCTAATGAATATACATTGAACCCAAATCCGATTTCGAAAACAGAATTCATTTGAGCATCTACTTTGTCAATATCATCAGCCGAAAAACCTTTTGCCTTTAATGACTCTGGATTAATATGCGGCGCACCCTGCACAGTGCCATGTCCTTTGGAGTATTTTATAATAGCATCCATTTGCTCAGGAGTATAGCCCAGGTTTTTCAAAGCTTGAGGGATAGCTTGATTAATAATTTTAAAATACCCTCCACCCGATAACTTTTTAAATTTCACCAAAGCAAAATCAGGTTCCACTCCGGTAGTGTCACAATCCATCACCAATCCAATGGTTCCGGTGGGCGCAATAACAGTTGTTTGCGCATTCCGATATCCGAACTTCTCTCCTAAACTCACGGCTTTATCCCAGCTATTGCAAGCAGCCGCCAATAAATATTGAGGACAATCATTCGGATCTATTCCTACGGGTTTAATGGATAATTCCTCATACGCTTCACTGGCATTATAGGCAGCATACCGATGGTTACGCATTACCCTCAACATAGCCTGCTTGTTTTTTGTATACCCCTTAAACGGACCTAAAAAAGCAGCCATTTCTGCGGAAGTAGCATAAGCCGTTCCCGTCATGATGGCGGATATTGCCCCTGCAATAGAATTCGCTTTCCGACTATCATACGGAATCCCGGAAATCATTAATAGGGTTCCTAAATTGGCAAAGCCTAAGCCCAAGGTTCTGTATTCATAACTTAAGCGAGCAATTTCTTTGGAGGGAAATTGTGCCATCAATACCGATATCTCTAAGGCTATCGTCCATAAACGACAAGCATGAATGAAGCTATCCGTATCAAACTCAAGCGTATCTGCATTAAAAAACTTGAGTAAATTCAGCGAAGCCAGATTACAGGCAGTATTGTCCAGAAACATATATTCCGAACAAGGATTAGACGCTCGTATAGGTCCTGACTCCGGACAAGTATGCCATTCATTAATCGTAGTATCATATTGAACTCCAGGATCAGCACATGCCCAGGCTGCTTCTGCAATTTGATCCCATAGTTTTTTGGCGGGATATGATTTTACAGGCCTAAAGTTGGTTCGGGAGATACAATCCCAATCTCCTTCTTGACTCAGAATATCAAAAAAGCGATTGGGGATCCGTACCGAGTTGTTTGAATTCTGACCCGACACCGTTCTATAGGCTTCTCCTTCGTAATCAGATGAATACCCAGCAGCAATTAAAGCAGCTACTTTTTTCTCCTCTTCCATCTTCCACTGAATAAATTCAAGGATTTCGGGATGATCTAAATCGAGACATACCATTTTAGCTGCCCTTCGCGTGGTTCCACCAGATTTGATAGCACCTGCAGCTCTATCTCCGATTTTTAAAAAGCTCATCAATCCGGAGGAACATCCCCCTCCACTCAACTTCTCATTCTCTCCTCGGATACTAGAAAAATTGGATCCCACACCAGAACCATATTTAAAAATTCGAGCCTCTCGAACCCATAAGTCCATAATCCCACCTTCATTTACCAAATCATCCGATACTGCTAAAATAAAGCAGGCATGAGGTTGAGGTCTTTCATAGGCGGAAGTAGATTCTTTCAACTCTTCAGTTGATGGATCTACATAATAATGACCTTGTGCAGGTCCTGTAATTCCATAAGAAGAATGTAAACCCGTGTTAAACCATTGCGGTGAATTGGGCGCCGCTTGTTGATTCAACATCATATGCACCAACTCATCATAAAAAACCTGAGCATCTTCAGCCGTGGCAAAATACCCATGCTGTTCTCCCCACATCTTCCAACAATTAACAATCCTATGCGTAACCTGACGAATAGAGGTTTCTTCCCCTAAAGAACCATCTGCCTGCGGCACTCCCGCTTTTCTTAAGTATTTCTGAGCCAAAATATCCGTCGCTACCTGACTCCAGCCCTTAGGTACTTCTACCTGATTCATTTCAAATACCGCATCCCCTGCAGGATTACGAATCACCGAGGAACGCAACTCATATTCAAACCCCTCAAATACCGATCGCCCAGCTTGGGTAAACAAACGATTAATTTGTAAAGCTGAGGGAGAAGATTCAGTTGCGTTTTTACGAGTTGCCATGGTGAAATAATGGGTTTATTGGAACAAAAATAATCCTGCGTTTTAGGTTCCCTATTCTTTCCTAAACAGGGAGTTACAAAGGTTTTAAAGTAAACCCTCTCCTCCAAATTCACTTTCCAACACAGGGGTGTTTACAATTAATCCAAACCTGAAAAAACAGGCTTCCTTCCCACCATTTAACGAGGGGAAAACTTTTTTGATGGTTTTTTTCAGTAAATTATTGTAGGATAAAAAACAATTTAACCCTCATTTATTACGGTTTTCAAATTATTGACACTGTCAATTATACTTGTTTTGATGTTATTTTTGGTTGTCTTATTTAGTGTTCGCTAAAAAGTAAGATTGAAATATGTTAATTTTACTTCATTAGTCCTGCGATCAATTTTCCTTTATGAAAAAGGTGTTGGATCTGATGTCCGCCCGAAAAAGTGCGCGTCAGAAAAGTTTTGCTTTATTAATAGATCCAGATGGAGCTGATCCATCTAAAGCATCTTCGCTTATTCGACGGGCAGAAGCACATTCGGTAAATTATTTATTTATCGGCGGAAGCCTTGTCATCGACAATCAGGTGGATGAGTTAATACTTCGAATTAAAGATCAAACCGACATCCCTGTGGTTTTGTTTCCGGGTAGTGTATTGCAGGTTTCACCGCATGCCGATGCTGTATTTTTTCTTTCGCTGATTAGTGGAAGAAACCCGGAATTATTAATAGGACATCATGTGCTCGCAGCTCCGGTTATTAAAAAAATGGGACTGGAAGTAATCCCCACGGGTTATATGTTGGTGGATTCCGGCAAACCTACCACGGCATCTTACGTAAGCCATACCCAACCCTTACCTCACGACAAGCCGGATATTGCTAAATGTACCGCTATGGCGGGTGAAATGTTAGGCCTTCAGGTAATTTATATGGATGGAGGAAGTGGAGCGCAACACCCCATCACTCCGGAAATGGTATATGCAGTTTCAGGGGGAATAAATATCCCTTTAATCGTAGGAGGTGGAATACGCGATAAATCTACCGCCCTTCAAATCTTAAATGCTGGCGCAGATATAATCGTAGTTGGCAATGCATTGGAACATAATCCTACCAGTTCATTACTGGAAGAACTCACCGATGCAGTAGCAGAATGTTCGATGTAATTCAATTGCCTTGACATTTCATTCCCCTTCGTGCTTTTTTTGGGGATATGAAAATCAGCTATTATTCTCTCTTCCTCTGGATAATCATTTTTCTTTGTGAACCTCAAACCATAGGCGCACAAACGAATCCAATCACTGAATATTCAGAAGAATTCCAACAACGGTATCAGGAATTTCAAGTACTGTTAGCCCAGCATAAATATTGGAAAGCAATTCCTCAGGGAGAAAATATACTGCAAAATTGCCCTGAATTTAACCCAGAGGTTTGGACGCAAACTGCTCAATTATATTATGCTTACTTAGAAAACACACATACACACGCCCAGCTTATAAATAGAATAGATAGTATGATTTCTCTATATTCCAGAGCAATGTATTATTTTCCAAAAGATTCTGGAAACTGGTTAATATCCTTGACTAAAAGTTTATATAAATTTGAAAAATATCGAGAAGATATTTTATATAAATATTTAAAAATAACAGCAGAAATTACCCCGCTAAAATTACCGCCTTATTTATGGGTAGAATATTTCAGACTTCAAGGACAAAAATTAAATAAAAACAATAAATCCAATACAGCACTTGGGTATGCATTTATACAAGCCGAAACAGCTTTATGTAAACAATTGTTGTTAACTGAGAATATAGTAGAACAATCCAGAATTCATAAATCCAGAATAAATTTAGCCTATCGTTTTACAGAATTTTATGCTAAGCAGGATAGTTTTCCGATTGAATTTAATACAAACTGGAAAATGTATATTACAACCAGAATAAAATCCCCAAAAGATACTATAATTCCGCTACAATGTTTATCTAGAGATAAAAATAATTCTAATGAAACCATCTGGATAGCGCATCAGAATAAAGAAAACACTAATTATTCTTTTTGGTTAGAATTAGCGTATTTAGAAAAAAATGCGGAATTAAAAGTAAATTATTTATTAAGAGCGATTCATAATAATACGGATCCATTTTTACTTTTACAAGTAATGAAAGTTGCATTAGAAACATCTCCTGAATCAGCTAATTGTTGGCTAAAATTATACCAATGGCATCAACACCAATCCTTAAGCACTGAAATACCTGAAAAATATTATCACAAAATATTAAGCAATTATTATGGATGGAAAGCGATAAAATATGGAATAATCACTACAGAAATAAATCCCAATTATTTAAAGGATGAAAAAGAATTTAAATCGATTGCCATTCCCAATGGACAAGAAATATTTATGCAGGGTCCACCGGTATATTGGGTAAAATGGCCGATAGAGAATTAGTCAATGAAAAATCAATTCATTTCTACAAAATCTTAATCAACCCCGACAACAACACCAGTCCAATTCCTACTGGAACAAATACCTTCCAACACAAACTCATTAATTGATCTACCCGAATTCGTGGGAATGTCCATCGGATCCACATTTGCACCAATACCCATAGTATTGCCTTAGATAATAACCAAAAGGTTCCCCATATATTTCCGCTCCAAGTACCGGGTATGCCAGTGGTTAATTTTCCCCATTGTAATAAAGAATTAGTACTTACAATTCCTTCGCCTGCTGCTGAATTAAAGGAAATATCCGGAAAAGGTGAATTCCATCCTCCCCAAAAAACAATTACCCCCAATAAACTTACCAGAAGCATATTAGAATATTCAGCTAACATAAATAATGCAAATCTAAATCCTGAATATTCGGTGTGAAATCCGGCAATAATTTCGGATTCAGCTTCAGGTAAATCAAAAGGTGCACGATTACATTCCGCTAAGGAAGCAATGGCATAAATCATAAAAGCTAATATTAAATGCGGATATTTAAATATATTCCAAGCAAATATTCCTCCCCATGAGGTAGCAGGAATTCCATGAATTCCTTGTAATCGGCAAATTTCATTTAAATCTAAACTCCCCACCAATACTACTGCTGATAATAATGCCAACGCAACCGGAATTTCATACGACACCATTTGTGCAATTGCTCGAATGGCACCCAATAAAGAATATTTATTATTAGAACTCCATCCAGCCATCCACATCCCAATTACTTCTACCGATACAATGGCAATCACAAAAACCAAACTGGCTGAAAGTGAAATGGCTGAATTTCCCGCACCCCAAGGAATTACCGCAAATCCAGCAAAAACTGAAATAAATACAATAATTGGTGCTAAAACAAATAATCTCCGATCCACAGCATCCGGAATTATTTGCTCCTTCATTAATAATTTTAAAATATCTGCAAAAGTTTGAAACAGCCCATAAGGCCCTACCACATTGGGCCCCACGCGATCTTGTATATACGCAGCAATTTTACGTTCTACAAATACTGCCATTAAGGCAAAAAATGCTATTCCGCCAAATCCAATTAATCCGGTAAAAATATAAGGCAAATATTCCATCAATTATTCAATACGTATAATCCTTTCAAATTAAAATTGTAGTGCTAAATAAAATCGAATACCAAAATTATCAGCAGTAGGAACATGATAATTTAATCGCCAGACTGCATCAATTCGTAATACCTTCAAAATATTTTCAATACCCATTCCGGCTTCCATATAGGGCTCCTGAGAAGGCGATTGAACCCGCTGTGTATCGGATAAATTAAATTTCTGATTTTTTTCATTTATCCTTCCGTACGCAAATCGGGCTGTTATTACCTCTTTAAATTTTAATTTCCGCAAGGCTGGAAATTTATTCCATATCCATCCTTCAAGATGATGATTCAAGGATAGGGTTGCATATTCGTCCGCCACAAATTCTAAATAATTCATAAGATTAAATCCTTTAGCATCAAATCCCCAGGTTTGATTACCCTGAAAAACATACAAAGAAGGATAGGGCAAGGTTCCCCAAACTTTTCCCACATTAACCGATACATTGGAAAACCCAAACCGTCCCATCCTCACTTTATCTGAAATGTTTAAATTAAATTTACGATATTCAAAATCACCATTAAATAATCCAGGCCGTCCATACGCCATAAACAATTGAAATATAGGATAGGGGGTACTGATATAAACCTTATTCCCATCTCGCATAATATATTTCTCTTTAAACGAAATTCGAAAATTAGCACCTGCCTCTGTAATATTATAATTTCTGCCGAATAACCCTGTCTCTGGATATTGAAAAGCAAAATCAAAAGTATGTGCAGGTTGAAATAACTTGGTTCGTAAATATACATTCGCAGATATACCTCGAGCCATATCCCAATTAATAAATAATTTATTTTCAGTGAAATAATTTAATTGTAAAAAAGGAACCCTACGTAAAGAAGTAGCCAATAAACTTGACCCATTATTGATAAAATCATAAAATCCAGCTTGTTCTACTTCATAAGTTCTGGATAGACCTAATTCAAATTTCGGCTTTTGATTTAATCTAAATTTAAGATAGGAGGAATATTTATATCGTTGATCCCAGGTTCCATAGGCAACATGTCCTCCGGCATAAATATATTTGCTTAATTCACTTCGGCTATATAAACCAATTCGGGTTCTAGGCCCTTCCACTTGATTAAATCCAAGAATATAAAAATACGGTCCTAAATCAAAATATTTAAATTCTTTCACCCCAAACGTAACCAAACGAATCGTCTTAATATAAAAATCTAAAAAACCTCTGCTCTTTAAAGAATCCACCAAGGCATAGCCTAATTGTTCCGAACGATCTAAAGGAATTATTCTATTCTTATTCCAAAAAGCTGTATCCTTTCCTAATCTACCCGCTCCTTGTTCAATTTCGACAGCCTCTTGTTTATAAAAAACAGGATTACGCGGAACTCCAATTTTATAATCATAACGATAGGAAGAAACTCTACCAATTAATCCAGGACCTTTTCCGTTTTTTCCCTTAACCAATCCATTGATAAAATTTAATTCTATATCCATCAAAGAAGGAATCCAAAAAGAATCCTGCTTAAAAAAATTCTGCCGTATTCGAATATCTTCAATAAAATTAATATTCGGATTATCATTCATAGATATATCCAAACGATTAACTGCCCAATCTTTATTATCAATATAAATAATTCCCTTAAATACTTTATCATAAGGCCTTCTTGGAAAAATCTCAATTCCCCAAACAGTATCTTGATCTTCGGCTTGAATATATTTAATAAAATAATCATAATTTGAAAATGCCCCTTCTGCAATCGGGCTCATAAATTGTTTTTCCAGTATTACTAAATAATTTTCATAAACATTTAAATTAATGACCATAGAAATAAGCCCGTGTTGAGGTTTCAGAAACAAACACAGCTAATTTGTAGGCATCCGAATCTTTTACAACAGAATCCTGTTTAATAGAATTTAACACAGTACCCGCCTTTCTAAGTAATCGCTGATTTAAAAATTCATCGGTTATTTTATCCATACTAATTACCATTTTATTATAGGCACTGTATTCGTAAGCTTCAATTTTTTCAAAAGAATTATCTTTTCGATGCGCAATTGCATTTCTGATAATCCGATGTGCGGGATTTACAGCCTTCCCGGTAATTACAATTTCTTCAACCATATCCGCTAATGCTAATTTGAGATGTAACGAATCAATGGATTTATTTGTAATTTCTATAGGTAAACGAACGGGTTTATATCCTACAAAATAAGTAACTAATGTATATTTCCCCGGAGGAACCAAAATACTGAATCGTCCCTCATCATTAGAAGTGGAGCCAAATGAAGTAGAGTCTAATTTAATTCTGCAAAACGCTAACACCTCTCCAGTTTCTGCATCAGATACCTGACCTGTAATTTTATAGAGAGCCTGACCTAATGCTCCTTGAAATATTCCAAGCAATAGTACCCCAAGTATCCACTTAAATTTTAGCAATCGAAAAAATACCACAACATTCAAAATTACAGAAAAACCTTCGGGACTGAATCCTGATTTTTAATTCGATTTGGACTCCTGATAACCATGGAATTATATCACACTTTTACCAATTTATCTTTTTTGTACTGCCGTTTTTCATCCCAATTTTTCCAAGGAGATTTTCTGTTATGATACTAGCTTGTGTCACTAACCTTTTTATCTGTCGTATGGAAACAACCAATGAAACCACCCCTGCTCAGGAAAGCAAGATTAATTTGGGTTCTGAAATTCATAAAATATTGGAACTAACCTGGTATCTCAATGGAAGATATGGAGCAGGATATCTGGCAAATTTATTACAAGGAACTCCTGATATGGTGTATCGTAAACCTGAACATGGCACCCTGCCCTCAGTTGGGGTGTTGCACAATTGGTCATTAACGCATATCCGGGATTTAATTTATGCCTTGGTGCGAAAAGGAGCATTAACGCTTTCAGCCGGAGATTATCCTTTAGTAAGAATGACTAAATCAGGAGAAGCTTTTCTGCAATCGCCCTCTGAATATTGGGTGCCCTCCAAAGAAATATTTCCTTCTAAAATGGGATTACGATTTCTAAAACAATTAAGGGCCTGGAGAGAAAAAGTTGCAGAAAATTCAAGATGCAATCCTAGAGATGTTTTGCCGGATATCACCTTACATCATTTAATTTTCTTATTTCCCGAAAATCAGGAGACCTTATTGCAAGCCTATGGCATCGGTCCTGTCCGATTAAAAAAATATGGACAAGCTTTATTAAATCAAGTTATTTTATTCCGAGCTGAAGAAAAAGAAAGAACTTTAGCTTGGATGTTGAAAATAACCAATCGTCCCACGTATCAAGACACCTTACAACTTTTCAAAGCAGGCATGAGCCCGGAAGAAATATCCCTTAAAAAGGGAGTGAAAGCCTCAACCATTCGCAATTATCTTGAAAAACTTCACCTTTGCGGACAAATAAATCTTCGCCCTTGGATCGAACAACAAATGGATAGAAAAACTTTATATATGGCAGTAAAATTTTTCTCTGAAGCAGAAGATAAAAGATTAACCACCGCATCCATGGTATTGGGATTAGAAATTGAGATTTTAAGATGGTGCAGAATTTATATGATTGAACCTGGAACCTGGCTATCGGAAGCGGCTTAATAAATACTTACCCCTACTTTTGTAATTATGGGCTTTAAGATTTGGGGTATAAGTTTATTTATCTGCACTTGCTTATTCGGACTTACCGTTTCAGCCCAAACCCCATACGTAATGATTTCAGGGGAAGCCTGGAAATTATGGGGTGAAAAAAAAAGTCAAACTACGCCAGCTTTTTCTGCTGCCGCTTTCTGGGGAAAATCCTCCATTAAACCGGGAATCACTTTTAGCACCGGAGTTTTATTCGGAAAAAATAATTCAACGACCGATAAAACCATCACCCAAGCCTCTTCACAATCCACACATACCCGCTGCTTAAGCTTGGGCTTAGCCATATTAAAACGATGGGAAATATCTTCAAATCTGCACCCCTATTTAATGGGTAAAATATCTGTGCTCCGGTATTTACCTGAAGATGTTTCCGGAAATGACCTTAGGCTCAAACTACCTATTGCCGATAGATATGGCACCATAACCCCTTTACTGAGTGTAGAACCCGGAATAGCCTATTCCCTAAACCCCGCTTGGGAATTGGGCATCTCTACTGGGTTGGGAATTACCGGAACTGATTTTTTAGATAATCAAAATTCGTCGAAAGGAAAAGACTGGATTTATAGTCTTGGAATTAATTTAGGATATTATTTCCCTGTAAAAAATTAAGAGTGTTAATTTGTAATACCTTAATAAACACTAATATCATTTATTAATTTAATACCAAACGTGGAAACCGTAAATGCTCGGCATCGTAAATAAACAATTCAAAAATATCATAATTTAAATACCGATAAATAGGGGATCGCATGAGAATTTCTTCCACCTCACTTTCATTTTCCGCTACTATCGTAATCCACCCTTTTGAACGATCGGTATTCACAGCATAAGCTAATACAATCCGCTCAGACATCATTTCATGAATGAGCTCTCGATGCCGAGGTATCTTCGACATAAACTCTTGACCCAAAATTTCGGGCAAATGAAACTCTACCTGATATAATGACATGTTTCTCCTGAAACTACAAGACCAAATATCGGAGATAATTTGGGTAAAAACCAAATAAAATAAAATTAATAGCCCCCCAGTAAACCCTTCACCCCTTGCCATTCTGTATATTTGTATCAGTATATGCAGTATTATTACATAATTACCACTGGAATCCTATTTTGGTTTTCTGTACATTTTTCGATGGGCCAAACCCTTTTATCCTCAAAAGTTCCGGAAAAAGTAAAACTTGCCCAAAGTTCTCAGTATGGAAAATCCACAGTAATTTGGCAAATGCTCGGAGACCTGTATCTAGCGGATTTTCGAATTAATCATAAAAGAAATATCGCCTACTGGACCAGTGAAGGACTTTGGCATCACACACAATCGCCTGCTCCCTTAGAAAATGCCCCAATCCCATTGAGAATGAAAGTATTTGCCGACTTTCCCCAATTAACACATTGTTATCTTTATTATTTAACCAGCCCTAAAGATACCGGATGGAAAACGGAAATAAATTATATCTACAAGGGAAAAGAAAAAGATACCGTATTAAGATTTAATAATTCTGGAGTATTAATTCCGGTAAAATAAAATAATGGTTATTTACATTATCGAAATAAATTTAATTTAAAAAAATCTAGAAAATTATTTAATCACCAATCTAATTGAAAAAGAAAGTAATTCATATTCAAAAATTAGCGGGCGTAGGAGGAGCTGAAAAACATTTAGGCATATTATTACCTGGATTGGTAGCTGAAGGCTGGGAAATACACTATCTGATAGTAGAACCTAAATCCTGGAAAGATATTAACGAACCCTTTTTACGAACGCTCGCTCAACAAGGGGTACATATTCATCGTTCGGAATTATTAGATCCAATTGGAGTGTTGAATATCCCAAAATTGCAATCCCAATTAAATTCTTATCCCATTATCCATAGTCATTTAATTCATGGGGATTTATGGGCATCTCTATTGAAAAAAAAGGGACAACATTTAATTAGCACCAAACATGGATATGATGAAAAATATCAATCTAAATGGGGATTAAATCCTGAATATTTAAATAATCATAAAAACATTTATCAATGGATTTGCCGTAAAGTTATTCCAGCGGAAGATAAAATAATTTGTATTAGCCAAGGACTTAAAAATATATTTATCGCCTTAGGTGCAGAACCGCATAAAATAAAGCTAATTCATTATGGATATACAATCCCCACAAGTTATACCGAACGTAAATCACCTGAATATTGGTTATTTTTGAGTAGATTAATTCCTTTTAAACGCCCAGATTTATTGGCCGATACGTATATCCAATATAGAAAATCGGGAGGAAAATTACCTTTGTATTTAGCAGGAGATGGTATATTAAAATCTGCCTTACAAAAACAATTTCAAGTAGCAGGATTAAATAAAGAAGTACATTTTTTAGGAAGATTACCTGACCCCACTCCATTATTAAGTAAGGCAGCCGGATTAATGATTACCTCCACCTCTGAAGGATTTGGATTGGTAGCTTTAGAAGCCATGGCAGCGGGAATACCCGTGTTAGGATTTGATGTTCCTGCTATTAATGAAAGTGTGGTATCGGATAGGAATGGATATTTAGTACCTTTTCCCAACACGGATTTATTATCTCAAGCCTTACTTAAAACAGAAAACAATAATTTAAGAGAACAGTTAGGAGATGCCGGAAGAAATCGAGTAAGTACGGTATTTTCAACCCAAAAAATGATTTCTGAAACGCTAGAATTATATTCTTCTTTACGCCCTTAAGTATGTGTGGAATTGCAGGATTAATTCTTCCCCAAGGCACTTCCCCAAATCCAATTTTGGCGGACAATACTTTGATAGTATTACATCCTCGTGGCCCCGATGCACAAAATTATTTAATTCAAGAAAACACCTTGTGGTGCCATACGCTCCTCAGTATTATTCAACCCCAACAAGGTATTCAACAACCCCTAAGAGATCCCTCTGGAAGATATTTATTAGTATTTAATGGAGAAATATTAAATTATACAGATTTAAAATCAAGTCTGAATCAAACATGGATTCCTAATCATTCCGACACTTCTGTTTTATTAGCGGGATTAATTCATGAGGGAATTAATTTTTTACCTAAAATCCGAGGTTTTTTTGCTTTAGGCTTTTATGATTTTATTTCTCAGGAATTAATTCTTGCTAGAGATTATGTGGGAATTAAACCGTTGTATTATTATCATTTAAATAATTCATTAGGATTTGCCTCTGAACCGGGTGCATTGTTTACTTTAGGTCTTGAGAAAAGAATTAATATCAATAATTTATCCTGGTATATTAGTTTAGGATATTTACCCGGCGGAATACATGAATGGGATCAAGTAAATGAAGTTCCAGTTTCTGGATGGATTAAATACACCCCCAACCAAAATATTCAATCTGGAATATTCCATCCTGAAATACCTAATGTTCATAACACTTCCTTTAAAGATCATTTAATTACTGCGCTAAATAGAAATACAATTGCAGATACTCCTGGAGGAATTTTATTAAGTGGAGGAACAGATTCTACCTTATTAGCTTGTGCTGCCTCCAAGCATTTTAAATCCCCATTAAATGCCTTTTCTGTAGGATTTCCTTCCTTTCCAACAATTGATGAATCCGAAAGAATTAAATCGTTAGCGCATAAATTATCCATGCCATTATATTTATGGTATGCAGATAAAAATTCATTGGCAGATTTAGCTTTACATTGGTTAGATACTACGGATGAATTATTAGCAGACCCTGCGGTAATCTTAATTTCTGGGCTTTGTAAACATGCCCATGAACAAGGTATAAAATGGCTTTGGTCTGGTGAAGGTGCAGATGAAATCTGGGGTGGATATCAACGTTATAAAGCTTGGAAATGGGTTCAAAATATTCCCTTTAAAATTCCTAGTTTACTGAATTATAATTCAACCGGGGTTCGAGAATTTAAGGGAGAAAATAATATCAGGAAATTATTTCGATTATTACAATTATTACAATTACCCCTTTCCCAAAGATATTCTGCATTGGTCTCTACACCTGAAATGAATTGGTGTAAACCTACCCTCCCTCCTATCCATTGGAATCCCTGGATGCCGGAAAGTTCTCAATTAATAGATGTTTTATCTGCAGATATTCGATTACAGCTACCCGCCCAATTATTACGCAAATGTGACAGAGCATCTATGTCGCAAGGGGTTGAAATTCGGGTTCCTTATTTAGATGAAGACTGGATTGCTTGGGCATATACCCAACCCGAAAAATTACGATTCGGGAAACCATTATTAAAAAAAGAAATTCAAACATATTTACCTGATTGGAAAGCTGGCGCCAAACGAGGATTAGACACCCCCCTATCTTTATTATTTCAATCCCAAAAATTTCAGGAGAGATGGAATTATTATTTAAATTCCCCTAGCGCATCCGAATGGATTATTCCATCTGTATTAAAGAAATTAAAAAAGAATGCTTTGGGAAACTTTGGAGAAATGCATTGGAAAATAATTTGTTTTCTAGCCTGGATAGAAAAAAATAAAAACAATTAATATTTAAATTAAAGGCTTAACTCGAAAAGGAAAAAGATCCGAATTCATCCATTCATATTCTAATTGTGCTGTTTGTAAAAAACTAGCTTTTATAACCTCCGGAGGATTTCCATATAATTCCAATAATTGAGTATCCGGTGCATAGGGATGTACCATTAATTCAATAGTATTTTTAGTTACTAATTTTTTGTATACCTCTGGACTGCGTAATTCAGGGGGCAAGTCAAATAAACTACTTACCTCAGGATAGGCACATAAATTTGCTGGAAAATTAAGCCGAGTTAATAATAGTTTGGTAATTCCTTGCTGAATTTTGCGATGTGGACTATATACTGCAGGCCAAGGCCGGCGAATTCGAATTTTATTTTCTTTCCCTAAAGCTAAAATAATCGGAAATATACCCGGGAAAACATGGATGTGTTGATGCCCATCCAAATGTCGAATATTAATTCCCCTATCCCGCAAAAAATTATATTGCGCATTTATTTCTTGTTTAATTTCCTGAACATTAACCTGAAAAGTTAAACACTTCAAAAATAATTGGGAACGTGATAAAAAATTTCCTTCCGGGGTAGTGATACTTTTTAATCCCGAGACCAAGGGTTTTCCTTCGGTTAAATTTACATGTAAGCCTACGGAAAGTTCAGGATTAGAATGACTTTGTTCAATCGCATATTCCGTTCCAGGCATGCCCGCAAGCAAACTCACACTATTTAATCGCTCCTTTTTGAATAAATTTATCATCCCAGCACTTACAGCCGGGGTTAATCCATAATCATCTGCATTAATTAACAACATGCTTCAAATATACAGGTTAACAGATAAGATTATCAGAATTGAATTCAAACTGGTAATTTGCTGATATGAATATGCCATGGCAAATAAATCCCGGAGAAGTGTTTCATGCGCACCGAGATGCAATATATACTTTGGAAAAAGGATTAACGCCTGAAGTATTTTATTCCGCAGGGGCTGATGGATGGATTATAGAATGGAATATTCTCAACCCGGAAAAAGCAGTTATTATAGCAAAAACAGATCAACCAATTTATGCCTTATGTTTAATTCCAGAGCATAACTTATTAATCATAGGACAAAAAAATGGTGGAATTCATTTTCTGGATATTATCTCCCGAAAATTAATTGCAAGCCGACAATTAAATACCAGTAGTATTTATTGTATTCAATATTTAGGGGATCAAAAAGTATTCATCGGGGCAGGAGACGGATCCATCAGTATCTGGGAGGTTAACCAATTTACCTGTACTTGGCAATTGGGAATTACCTCTGAATCTATACGTTCTATTGCTATAAATAAAACTCAGGAAATAATTGCTGTTGGTTCCTCTGATAAAACCATTCGTATTTATTCAATTCCACACCTTCAATTAACTAGACAAATCGCAACTCCCACAGGGTCTGTATTTGCCTTGACCTTTACACCAGATGGAAATTCATTGTGGAGCAGTGGTCGCGATGCGGTGATTAGAATAAGAGAAATCATTAACCAAGTTCCAGCCGAAACCGAACATGTCATTCCTGCTCATTTATATACCGTACATGACCTTTGCTGTCATCCGCAGATACCTATTATTGCCTCCTCTAGCATGGATAAAACCATTAAAATATGGCATATCCCCACGTTTGAATTATTAAAAGTGATTGATAAACCCAAATATGCAGCGCATCAATCTAGTGTTAATAAATTACAATGGCTTCAGGATGGGGATTCCTTAATTTCGTGTAGTGACGATCGCCAAATATTAAGCTGGCGATGGGAAAATAAAAATATCCTTTAATGCCTCACAATTATGATAACCCCTTTAGAAATTCGTCAACATAATTTTAAAAAAGTCCTTCGGGGATATGACCCAGAAGAGGTTAGAGCTTTTTTACAAAGTGTTTCCCAGGAATGGGAAAAGTCACTGGAAGAGCATCGAAAAATAAAATCGGATTTAGAAAAAACTAAATCTAGTTTGGAACACTTTAAGGAAATGGAAGCGATCCTCCATAAAACTTTATTACAAGCGGAACAATCTTCAAAAGCCACGCTTGAAAATGCAAAAAAGGATGCAGAGTTAAAGGTTCAGGAAGCAGAATATAAAGCGAATGAAATCCTGAGTAGCATACAAACTGATCGCAGACAATTAGAGAGAGAAATTAATGAACTCATTAATCGACGCAATGATATTCTTCAACAATTAAAAACATTTTTGGCCAATCAAAGTGATCGTATCAGAACCTTTGAAACCCAGGAAGCCTTGCCTTATAGTCCGGAAAATGACCGTTCCCGACAAAGCTTCTTTGATGCCTACTTTGCGGAAACTTCAGATGTGTCTAATATTGCGGTAGAAATCGCAAAAGAACTCTAATGATATTATCCGACCGAGAAATATTAAAAGCAATTGAACTAGGAGAAATTGTTATTCAACCTTATACCCCAGCGTGTTTAGGTAGCAATTCTTATGATGTGCATTTAGGAAAACATTTAGCTGTTTATGAAGCTGAAATTTTAGATGCCCGAAAACATAATACCATACGACATTTCGAAATTCCTCCCGAAGGACATTTATTATTACCTAACCGATTGTATTTAGGCGTAACAGAGGAATATACCGAAACGCATGCACATGTTCCTTTTCTGGAAGGAAAAAGTAGTGTAGGTAGATTGGGGATTGATATTCATGCCACCGCTGGTAAAGGAGATGTAGGATTTTGTAATACCTGGACCTTAGAAATTTCTGTTACACAACCGGTAATTGTTTATGCAGGAATGCCCATCGGACAATTAATTTATTTTGAAGTAAAAGGGGAAGTTGAAAATCCGTATAACACAAAACTCAGTGCTAAATATACTGAGCGAACGATTCGCCCAAAGGAATCAATGATGTGGAAGAATAAATTCTGATAGGATAATTAATAATCCCATTTTTCAGAGATTATATCTTATCTCAACAATTCCAATGTTAAACAGATTTATTACATATTTAGGAATCTGATGTTGAGATATAGTTTGAATTAGATCATCTATAAAAAACAACCAAAATATTATTCTTTAATTAAGCATCAAAAAAAAACCCGGGATAGCCCGGGTTTTTTTGATTAATAAGGTTAAATCAATGACCAGCTTTGTGACCAGCATCATGACCAGCTTCGTGTCCAGCAGCATCATGAGATGCAGTAGAATCAGCTGGAGCAGCAGCAGCAGCAGCAGCTTCTTCAGCTTCCATAGCTTTCATCATAGAATCGGCTTGAGCTTGAGCAGCAGCTTCAGCTTTTGCTTTATCTTCAGCAGAAGGTCCGCAGGCAACAAAAAGTCCACCAGCTAAAAGGCAAATTGCAAATACTTTTTTCATGTGTTGTGTGTAAAATTGTGTGCCGTAAAATTATAACGTAATTCTGAATAATCCAATTCCATGAACTATCAGCTGTGGATAATTTAACTATTAAGCATTTTCAATGCCTACTTTTTAAGGCATCCATCTCTTCTAGCCAATTGGAAAGTTTAAACTTTGGGTAATATTGGGGAAGTAAAAGGGATTGAATATGGGTACCCTTCCAAGTAGTTCTTTCCTTAGGAATCTTGCTTTCCATAATATATTCCACCACCTCTCGACGAGAATGTAGTGCTCCATCACTTAAAATTAAAATCTTCCAATTATTCGGAAATAAAATCCATTCTTGAATAAATCTACTTATATCTCCCACAGATATTAAATTAATTTCTTCTTCCCAAATCGGATCCTCAGGGGTACGATTCTTAAACCACCCTACTGGATTTCTTCCAGGGCCGTATATTCCGGATAAGCGCAGCACCTGACCTCCCGCTTGTAAAAACTCCCTTTCAAGCTTCACCCTGCTTTCTTCTTTTTCTTTCCCCGTTTCAGTTAATAATGGACCCGTACGCTCATACATTCCAGTTGACCCTAATAAAAGAACTTTTACCCCCAATGACAGCCATATTCGATATAATTCAAAATGACTTGGGTCTGGAGGTATCGTGCTAATCACGCGGTCGGGGGTAGATTGAGATAATAAGAATTGAACCGTTTTTATTTCTCCAATGTTTCCAAGGATTGAAGTATTATATTTCGAATGTGTTGAACATGCCTGAACCTTATACCCTAATAAATTAAGACTTCCCCAAAGATGTTTACCCGTATATCCTAAACCTAAAATCCAAATGTCCATATCTACTTCCAATATTAAGGATTTAACTGTATTAATCGGAGCCTCAGAAAATCCGGATAGGTATTCGTATAAAGCAATCGGAGCATTATTACATCAAGGGTATTCCGTAGTTCCGGTTTCTTCAAAACCGGGAATTGCGTGGGATATTCCTTTTATTACAGATTGGGATTTAGTACCTAAAAATCCGCATACCTTAACCTTATATTTGTCACCTGAAAAACAAAACCCTTTATTATTAAAACTTCTTGAATTAAACCCTAAGAGAATTATCTTTAACCCGGGAACAGAAAATAATATCCTAAAAGAAATGGCACATCAAAAAGGAATTGAAACGCTTGAGGCCTGCACGTTAGTTTTATTATCTCTGCATTCTTATTTATCCCCCAACTATGAAGCCTGAATCTTTAACCACTCACGGTATTACAGTCAAGGTTGAAACTATGTTTATCCCAGATCAATCTTCCATAGAAAAAAAAATATTTACGTTCGCTTATAGAATATCTATAACCAATCATACAGATGATACCATTAAATTATTGAGAAGAAAATGGATAATTACAGATGCCTTAGGCGGAAAAAAAATAATTGAAGGAGAGGGGGTGTTGGGTGTTCAACCGGTATTAAGTCCAGGGGAAAGTCATACTTATGTGAGTGGAACTCACTTTCCCACTTTAATCGGAAAAATGGAAGGAACCTATACCATGCTGAGATATGAAGAACTTATTGATGTTAAAATACCTGTTTTTGTAATGGAAACTCCTGAAATACTAAATTAAGTTATTATCTTAAAATGGTTTTTTTTCTATCCTTCAACTTATATATTTATTTATTGTCTGAGAGGTAAGGCTGAATAGCCTCAACAACTTCTGAAGGATTAATTTCTAAATGACTTTCATCATAAACACAAATTTCATTTTTAACTAATAATATTTGGGGAGATTCATGATGAACCTTAAAAAATTCTCCAATAAATAGAGATACTTCCCGGTGGAGAATTACATCTAACAAATAGAAATTAACCAAGGGGTGTTGTTTTACAATTACATCGCTTCTTTCAATTCGTTGTTTTGCGACAGCAGAAATTGAACAGCGTGAACTATGTTTAAAAATGACCTGCGGAATGGAGTTGGAAAGCTTGGAAATTTCTAATACCGCAGCAGTAGATTCCAATGCTATCCAATTCATTTTAAATCAGCGATGGTTGCTGGTCTTTTTTGCTTGGCAAGAACCGTGAGTAATTGCACAGGAACTAAACCCTACTAAAAGAGTCAACATCAACAAGCTTAACACAATAGTTTTTTTCATGGCTAAAAGAGATAATCTAAGTTACTATCAATACGTCAGAATTCCTAACTTGGGTATGTTTGTAAGTAAAGAATAAGAATTATTTTTTGTAGGGAATAATAGGCACAAAAAAATTTAATTTTGAATTTATGATGAATTCAAAATTCACAAGCTGGGAAAACCAAAACTGTGAAATGCCCGATACCGAAGCGAGAGAACAAGCCAGTGGAGAAGGAATTGCCATCTGGAAAGCTAAAGTATTAAGGGAAATGGTGGGCACAGTAAAATTTATGGATATTACTTGTGGGATGGGCATAGATAGTTGGGCCTTGTCTCAGGTATTTCCGGAAGGTTGGGCTGCTGAAGAATCACCCAGTTTATTTTCTATCACGCAAAAAAACTTTACTCAACTAGGGATTCATAATATCGAATTAAAACTTGGAGATGGGGTATCCTTGGCTAAATCCTCAGGGGCAGGCGTGCTGTATGCTGATCCGGATCGTAGAAAGAAGGGAGAACGATTAAAAGACCCTCAAAAGTTTTCCCCTCCTCTTAAAGATTTGTTGCAATTATCAGACACTCTACAAATACCCTTATTAATTAAATATAGTCCCATGATGGATGCTGAAGAGGGGAAAAAAATTATTTCGGGATTAGAGGAAATTTGGTTTTGTAGTGAAGGTGGAGAAATGAAAGAAATTAATTTCTTTAGAAGACCTACTCCCTTAAAAAAAATATCTGTAAGAATGTATGCCCATACTTCCAGAGGAGAATATATCCATTCGGGTTATCCCAAAATACCGTATCTCTTAAATTCCCCTGTAACCTGGAACCCAGGCCAATCCCTATGGATACCGGATCCAGCTGTGCGACTCTCCGGGCTATGGCCAGAGAATTGTCAGATTTCTCCCAACCGTAATTTAGCGGTGTTATTTGATGATCAAGAGACCATGGCCGGAACACAATGGAACTACCTAGATCACTGTCCATTTAAACAAGGAAAATTATCCGATTGGTTGTCGGCTAAAGGAATTACCTCCCAATTAAATGTTAGTGCAAAATTTACTCGAATACATACTCCGGATTTATTAAAGAAATGGAAATTAAAACCTGGGGGTGATTATTTGTTATGGATTGGGCAACTTTTTCCACAAAATACAGAATTGTCGGCTGTATTATTAATGAAAAAAAATTGAGCTTTAAATAAAAAAATTAATTAGAAATTACAGTTATTATATTTGCTTGAATTATTCTTCAGTTCCAATTGTGATTACCCTTAACTTATTCTGGTTTCCGCTCATTACAATATTACTAACTACTATATTGGTAGTTATCTTAATCATCAATCATTCTTCCTTAAAAAAGCAATTTATTCTATATAATTTATTTTGGTTAGGCTTATCTTTTCCATTTCCATTTTTTATTGTTTTTACAGATTTACCTGAAACAGCGGATAAATTAATTATACTGGCATGGGAAAACTCTAAAATAATTTTGGTATGTATGATAATTACCCAAACCTGCTTAATTACAATATTACTGCTTCGCCAATATTTATTTGGCGGTAAATCTGGAAGAGCAACCCGCAAAAATAGGTTTTATCAAATTGGAAAACTTTTTAAAAGATATTGGAGACTTATGTATTATGCCTCCTTTATTTCTATGATGGGATTAACCATTTGGGGATATAGATTTAGCCGCAAACATGCAAAATCTTTAGGAGTTGCAGAAAAATTAACCGTTTCGCCTAGAGGCAAAAATGTAATTATTAATCAATAAACTTCGGGTTGAAGTAATTCCATTTCATTTTGCGCCGCCCCTTTATAAGATCCAAAGGACGCATTTTTAAAAGATTCTAATGCAGTATTCGTATCCCCCAAAATTTTATTGCACATCCCAATTACAAAATAATAGGGTGCTTTTTTAGCCGGATCTGAAAGCGTTGAATCTGATAATGCATTTTGAGCCGTTCGGATCGCTGCAGTAAATGCTCCAGTATTATATTCCGCTTGCGATTTTTGAAGCATTACTTTTGGATTTCCTGGTTTGGTAAGTAATATATTTTTAGCCACTTTTAAGGCTTTATCAAATAATTCATTATCCATTAACATATTTAAATAGGCAATTTCAATTTCTACTTTTTTATCAGGATCTAATTCAAATTGAATACCCCGACTAAAAAAAAGATCTGCCTCAGAAGTTAAATCCCTTTTATCAGCAATAATTCCCATATACCGATAGGCTTGGGCAAAATCATTTTTAATTTCAGTTGCTTTTTGTAATTGTTTGAAGGCTTCATCATATTCCCCAGCTTGAAAATAAGAAATCCCCAACTTAAGGTAAAACTCAGGATTGGTGCGCATCAAAAAGGCTTCTACTGTTTTTTTATAAGGACCATATCTTGCTTTTTGCCAAGATTTAACTGCATTATCTACATCTCCAACTTTATTATAAGCATCTCCTAAACCATAATAATATTTAGCTGCGTCGGCAGGTGCAATTTTACCCAAATTAATAATGACCTTTTCATAAAAGCCTATCGCTTGCATATAATCCTTTTTAGCTCTTAAGATTTCGCCTTCTGCATACCATACTTCTTTATCATTTGCATTTAATTGTTTTGCTTGATCAAGATATCCTTCTGCTTGAGTTATATTATTCATTAATAAAGCAAGACGTACCATTCCAGCATATAATTTTAATTTTTTAGCTACTACCGTTTCTCCTTTCATCATACCTTGATGGGCAGTAAGTGAACCTGAATAATTTTTTTCAGATTCATAAATCTTTGACATCAATTGCCAAGCAGGCATAGCCTCTGGCTTTTTAGCAGTTATAGATTTAAGCGTATTAATTGCCTCTGTATTCTTACCTAATTTATTTTCGCAATTTGCTTTGCCGACCCAGGCTTTTACATTGTCTTGCTGCGTAGCAATTGCCTCTGTATATTTTGTGACAGCTTCTTCACAATTACCAGCTTGTGCCAATGATTCTGCCTCTGTAAAGGCAGGAGAATTTTCATTTCCCTGCTGAGTTTGGGCATAGGTAACAGCTACCCAAAAGTAACACAGAAGAATATATAACTTTTTCATGACACTTTAAATAAGATGCGGTATATAACAAATATAATCAAGAAATTGAATCAAAAATTGAATTTTTCCTGAATAGAAGATTTTTTTCAATAAAAACCTGTATTCTATTTATCTCTGAATCACTCCATTGATAACATCTAGCTCGTGTTTGGCCGCATATTTAGTGTTACCAAACAAGGCGTTGGTAAAGGCTTCTTTGGCTTTTGTTGGATTTCCCGTATACCTGGAAGACATTCCAACGATAAAATAATAGGGTGCACGTTTTACTGGATCCTGATTATTCAAGGCGGCAAGTCCTTTTTCAGCAGACACTATGGCATTTGAAAATCTACTTAATTGAAATTCGCTTTGCGCTTTTAACAACCAAGCTTTAGCATTTTGAGGTTGAACCTTAATTACTTTTTCAGCGGAGGTAATTGCACCTGCATGATTTTCATTTTCTACTTGAGAAATCAACCAGGCCATGTAAATGTCCGTTCTTTTTATAGAGTCCTTTTCGCACTGCACTGCTCTGGCAAAATAACTATTCGCTTCCGTTGTTAAATCACGTTTATCCGATATTATGCCTAAGTATTTATAGGCAATTGCGAAATCTTGGCGCATATCGATAGCTTTTTTTAAATGAATTACGGCTTCATCTAAATCCCCACTCATATAATAAGATACGCCTAATTTGTAATAATAATCCGGATTTAATCTGGCCATATCCTCAGCCACTAATTTTTTATATTCTCCGAAATTCGCTTTTGCCCACGCCTTCTTTGCATTTTCCCCATCCCCCGATTGATATAAAGCTCTTCCTAAACCATAATAAATACGTGCTACTGCTTCAGGTTTTACTTCCTTATTATATTCCAATGCTTTTTTATACCCTCGGATAGCTTCTGTTAAATCTCCAACTGCAAAAGACAATTCGCCCAACAAATAAAAGGATTCAGAATTATAGGGTGCAATTCCCATCAATTCCTCTAATTGAGTTTCGGCTTGCGTATATTTTTCCCGATCAATTAAAATTCTGATTAATTCTGATTTATATTTTACTCTGGAAGATAATTCAGACTCATTTTTAAATGCAATTGAATAAAAGGAAATAGCTTTATCTAAATCATTTTGTTCTAAATATAAATCCCCCATTAATTTATATCCAAATCCATAATCTTCCTTATAATACACCGACCGTTGTAAAGAAGTTAGGGCTAGATCTAACTTTTTTAATTTCAACAAAGTATTACCCTTTGCCGCATGATATAAATAATTGCTGGGTTCTTCTACCAGAGCACTATTAAATTTACCTAATGCTTCTTCGAGTTTACCTTGTCGCAATAATGCTTCTCCTTGTTTATAAATTTCGTGACCAGGGCTTTGGGCGAAAACTGAAAAACTGCTGGAAATACAAAGCAGTACTACCAGTTCCATAATAAACTTACCCGCCCATCTCCTCATAAGAAGTAAACAATGAATTCTTTTCCTATCCCAATCTGGAAAAGCTAAGCAAAATTACCAGAATATTACAACTTCAAAAATTCTGCGCGCAAGGAGAAATTCAGATCTTGTTTATACCAAACTAATTCTACCTGAACCCCATTTTCATTTGCCCAGAAATATTGATGTTTTTCATTATCATTGATTTCTGTATAATCTGTTCCATAAAGGCTAACAAAACTAGTTAACCAAGAGGCCAGTTTTGTAGCTGCCTGTGTTTGATCAGTATGATATACGGATAATCTATTCCATTTTTGGCCGGTGTTAAACATAACAGATGATTCTGTAGGTAAACTGCCCGCTTGAGAAGTCCAAACAAATTCATCTGCAGCATTCCGATGAAAGGTAATACCTGCAGTTTGTAATTGTTGGGATACAACTGCCCTACTATCATCCCAGTTTGTTAATGGGAATTGTGTATGCCAATTCGTAGGCAAGGTAACCGGAGGACCCGACTGAGCAGATACTCCAGAAAATAAACCTAAAAAACTTACGAATACAAGGGATTGGAAAATGGTGCTAATTCTCATAATTAATTTATATTACCTCCACTCATGATATAATGAGGTAAGGAAAGATACAATTTTTCTTTACTTAGATTATTAAATGAAACCCCAAACGGTTAAAAAACAGGAACGAACTGAATCTATTTCTTTAAAAACGAACAATTGCCCCAAAAGAGGGGATTAAAGATGAACCTGGTTGGGGTATCAGAACTGGAACCCCAAATGGGTTTTGAGCATCTGTATAAGGAGTTCCATCCGGATTCCTTCGGATCGCAAAACTAGGCCCAGTAGTTATGTTCGATCTTTGTAAAAGATTCTGAATATCTAAATAAAGATTTAAGGTCCATTTAGGGAAGAACCATTTTTTATCTAAACGCGTATCCACTTGTATAAAAGCCTCCGACTCTAACGTATTTAATTGAGTATAATCAAACACTCCATTTCCTGTTAAAGGATATTCCGCCAAGGATCGGGAAATATCATAAGGCGTAAACGGAAATCCTGCTAAATATCTCACCTTACCCGACAACTCCCAGTTTCTTTTAAACCGATATCCTGCCGTAATACTTACCAAGTGGCGATTATCCCAAGCAGATCTAATTTTTCGATTTACATCAATCCCAGAAAATGAAGCCCAATAAATAGTATAACTCGCAATTCCATATATTCTTTCGGTCAATTTCTTTTGAACAAATGCTTCCACTCCATAGGAAGAACCTTTTCCAATACTTACTACACGTTCATTACCTAACACCCCAAAATCTCCTCCTAAATTCGCCAAACTAATTTGATTTACTGCACTTACCGGATATTGCGCATAATCCTTATAAAAGCCTTCAATAGAAATTATTGCACTATTCGAAGGAGCATAGGAAATACCAGCAACGTAATGATCCGTACGCGTGTATTCTGTATTTTGATTTACAAACAAAGGTTGATTTATTTGCCCTTGATTAAATCCTAATAGGGTATAAGGAGGAAGTTTAAAATATCGTCCAATAGAAGCGCTGATGGTCCATTTTTCAGTTAGGGCATAACTGATAGAACCCCGTGGGGAAAGGGTTTTGATGGGATCCATCCCTGTATCGGTAAATGAATTAATATCAGATCGAATTCCTATAGAAGTAGTAAGACGATTGTTAAACCAGGCCCGACTAAGTGAACCATAAACGCCTCCTTTAAAAAAATCAATTCCAGTATTTACAGATAGAGTATCTAAAAATATTCCAGCAGGTGTTCTAAAAACAAAATCACGAATAAAAGATTTATTATTGTACTTAACATATTGCAGAACTGCTCCATATCCAATTCTCCAATTACCTCTATTTTGTACCCAATTTAATCTTAATTTATTTTCAATTTCCTGACTGGTAAATTTTAATCTTAGTTTTGTGGGGTCATTTACCAAATCAAAATCATATTTTTCGTTCCCATTTTCCAGCATATTTCTGCTGAGCGCAACGGTATAAAAACCATTGTCAGTAATTCTTTTAAATACCAATCCATTGGTATAACTCCATTGTTTTACATCCGGAATCCCTGATAATATAGCAGAATCTTCCAGGGTTGGGTTATCAGGAAGGTTAAATTTAAAATTGTCGATCGAACCTAAACCGATAAATGATAAACTGGTTCTGTCGTTAAATTTATGTTCAACCTTAGTTTGAAAATCCCAATAATCAGGTAAGAAGGGTAAACCAATGGCTTTAAATAAAAATTGCAAATAAGATCTTCGGGCTGAGAATAAATAAGTGGTTTTTTTATTTTTTCCAATGGGACCGTCTAACGTTATTCCAGCCTCTGAGGCACCCAATTGAAATTGCCTTTGCATTTTTTCTTTGTTGCCTGAGATCATTTTAAAATCCAGCACTGAGCTTAATGCATTGTCATACTGAGCACCAAAAGCGGAACTTTGAAAATCCAGTTTTTCAATAAATAATGCATTTAAGATTCCTACCGGACCTCCACCAGCTCCCTGGGTTGCAAAGTGGTTTATGAAGGGAACCTCAACGCCATCTAAATAAAAAACATTTTCATTCGGAGCTCCTCCTCTGACAATTATGTCATTTCTAAATCCAACTGAACCGGAAACCCCTGGCAAGGATTGCACAACTTTTGAAATATCAAAATTGCCTCCAGGGTTAGATCTTATTTGATCCAATCCAATAGATTTAATGCTTACTGGATTTTCCGCCGTTTTGGTAAATGGGGAAGCTAAAATCTCTACCCCTTCTACTTCCACACTGGCTTCTTCTAATTCAAAGTTTAAAGGTGTTACCCCCTTTTGAACCAATACTTGATATTGGACCTGTGTTTTATAACCACTATAACTTGCCTTTACGGTATAAGTACCTTGTGGGATATCTCTAAATGTAAAATTTCCGGATTCATCAGTATTAACCCCTTTGGAAATGGATTCAATAAATACTGAAGCTCCAATTAACCCTTCTTTTGTCTTTATATCTATGACAGAACCTTGTAAAACCTGAGCATTCCCAATTAAAGGTGCACAAACTCCTGCAAAAAAAACGATTAGAAAAAAAATATTTAAGATGCGCACAAGGGAAATCTTTCGAAATAAAGTTGGCACAACATATTTTATGAAATAAAAATTCCTTCCCTTTTTTAAATTTTTAGAATATATTTGATTGAATTTTAACCACAAAAAAATGAAGAAAATTTACGCATTAATAGGGATTCTTTTTCTGTTTACGCATTTACAGATTCAAGCCCAATGTACTCCGAATGTAAGTTTGACAGTTCCAGGATTATATCCTGACACCTTAGTAGCAGGTTGTGTTGGTCAAGCCTATGATCAAACCATACAACTTGTATTTGCGAAAGACACTTCCGTTACTTTACCGATAGTAGGTCCTGTAACGGTTCAATTTGCCAGTTATAAAATTTTATCTATTAGTAATTTACCTGCTGGTATTAATTACCAATGTAATAATGGAACTTGTGATTGGTCTATTAATCAATCTCAAGTAAATCGTGGTTGTGTTAAAGTAAGTGGAATGCCCACTGCTGTAAACACTGGAAATGATACCATTATCGTTTCAATTGAAGCAACCTTCGTTGGAGGAACACCTGCACCTGTTACAATTCCATTCCCTTCTCGCCTAACGATTAAAGCTGCTGGACAATGTCTCACCTCGATCCAAAATCCTTCAGCATCTAGCTCTTATGTTAATATTTATCCGAATCCAGGAATGGAAAGTTTAAAATTATCTTTCTCTCCAAATCAAATCGGTGAGGAAGTTGTGATTCGGGATATTAATGGAAAAGAAGTTTGGAAATCACAAAATGTAAGTGGTGAAATTGAAATCCCTACTTTAAACTGGGTAAATGGCATGTATGTAATTTCTGTGGTAAATGGAAATTCCTATCAGTCTTATCGTTGGATTCGTCAATAATAAATTCTGATACCTATTTCTTTATTTAAATATTCTTCCAGCCCAGCACATCGTTGGGCTGGAATTTTTTATTTCTGGGCAACGCTTGGTTTTATTGCTTGGGCTCAACCCCTTGTATCTGCTCAAATTATTTGGAAAGCACAGGTGCAAGAAGTTCAGAGTTTAACAGGATTGCCCGGAGCCCAAGTTCGTCAGTGTGATGGGGTAATTGGCGCAATCACCGATAGCCTTGGGAACTTTCAATTGCCAGTATCGTTTCCACCAGATTCCATTCGTATTTGTGTAAAATTTCCAGGATACCAAGAAATTCAATTACTCCTGATTAAAGGAAAAGAATTACCCCAACAAATAATTTTATCCCCGATTGAATTATCTACGGATCCTATTATCATTACTGGAATTCGAGCCGAACAAAAATTAAGTGAAAGCCCGGTTTCGGTTACTTTGATTGACCCCAGAACTATTCAACTTCAATCAGTATCCAATATTCAGCAAGTGCTGGAACAAAGCAATGGAGTAAGTATTCAGGATGATCAGCCCAGCATTCGGGGGTCGAGCGGATATGCGTATGGAGCAGGCAGCAGAGTATTGGTGATGTTAGATGGATTACCCATGTTAAGTGC
>RFSG01000026.1 GCA_009924095.1 Sphingobacteriia bacterium | reverse complement strand
AAATTATTTAATTCGGGACCTTCTCCAACAATTTCAAGTCTCACGTTTTTTTCTTTTAAATGAAGCATTAATTCAATTAATTTTTCAGGCCTTTTTCGAGGAATTAACCGACCATGATGGCCAATGATTAAATTCGTATTAAGGCCTTTTTGTTTTAATAATGGAGCTTGCTTCCACCAATTTTCATTAATTCGATGGGGAATCACAATAGGCTTTTTTCCTCCTTGGTTTTTTTTCCAGATTTCTGATAATTTATCAGAAAAACAAATAATTTCCGATGCGGTTTTTGCAATTAATTTATCTGCAATTCTTTCTGTCCAAGATTCATACCCAGGAGGAGTATGTTGTAATGAAATATATTTTATTTTTTTCGAATAACAATAAAAATAAACCGCCGGCCAAGCTGTTGGACTATGTAAACAAATCAAATCAGGAGACAGATTATCCAATGCTCGGTATATTTTTACCCAACTCTTTATATCCAACCCAGATTTTTTATGGATAATTATTTCCGGTTTGAGCGCATCCTGAAATTCAGAGGAACCAACCTCTACCCCCCAAGCAATAATCAAATGAGTATGATGATTTTCTGCCTCCCTCAAATTGATCAGAAAGGTACCAGTTCCCCCGGTAGAAGGATATAAAATGTGCACAACTCTTCCCATGGTGATTATTCTACGATATTAAATTATTATCCTCAAAATCCATATTAGCCTACCTGTTTTTTTTATCTTTACATAAAATAAAATTTAGGATATACTTATGTCAGCACTCACTCCCATTGCTTTAAATACAGATCTTTCTGAAAAGATAGCCGCCCAATTAAATTTACTCCTTTCTAATTATCAAATCTTTTATCAAAATACGAGAGGATTTCACTGGAATATTACTGGCGAAAAATTTTTTGAATTACATCTCAAGTTTGAAGAACTCTATACCGATTCATTGTTAAAAGTAGATGAGATTGCCGAAAGAATTTTAACCTTGGGGTACACCCCCTTACATACCTATACAGATTATCTTTCCAAAAGTGTGATTAAAGAAACCCAAAATGTAACGGAAGGACGTGTAGCAATTGAAAATATATTAAATGCATTACATTCCTTATTGAAAATCGAAAGGGAGATTTTATCCTTGTCTGATGAAGCTAATGATGAAGGTACAAATGCATTGATGAGTGATTATATTCGCCTTCAAGAAAAATGGGTTTGGATGTATACTGCTTGGTTAAAATAATTAATAAATTATTTTAGTATAGTTATGGCAACAGCTTCTTTTATTTTAACAGCCGGTTTTCCCGTACATCCGGATATTCTATCTCAAGCCTGGCTCAGTTCCGCTGAACATAGCGCTTTTACAGGAAGTGAAGCCATTATTGATCCCCGAATCGGTGGAAGATTTACAGCATGGGACGAATACATAGAAGGAACTACTCTGGATTTTGAAACAGGAATTTCGATTCGCCAATCTTGGAGAACTACTGATTTTTTGGAAACTGATCCAGATTCAATTCTAGAATTATGGTTCACTGAAACACCAACAGGTACCCACCTAAAATTAATTCATTCCGGATACCCAGCCCATCAGGAAAAAGCGTACATCGATGGATGGGAAAAGTTTTATTTTGAACCTATGTTGAGATATTTTCAGGGGTTGTAAATTCATAATTAAAAACCAATAAATGAATATTTAATCTCCCGGAAAACCAATGGCAAAAAAAACCAATAATACTCCTATTTCCGGTTTAATTCCTACCCCCCTTTGGTTGATTTTAGGTGTTACCTTAATTGCCTATCATCAGGTTTTTCGATTACCCTTGATTGATTGGGATGATTGGAAATATATTACCCAAAATTCAATTACCCGAGGTGGATTTACCCTAGATAATTTTAAAAGAATATTTACGGAACCCGTAATGGGAAATTATCATCCCTTAACGATGATTTCTTATTTAATTAATTTTTCAATTTGGGGAGAAAAACCCGCCACCTATCATATCGTTAATTTATTGCTGCATTTGATTAATGTTTGGCAAGTTTGGACGATTGGCCAAAGAATAACCCAAAAACCCATCTTTGCTTCCTTTCTCACAATAGGATTTGCATTGCACCCCATCCATGTAGAATCTGTTGCCTGGGCTGCTGAACGTAAAGATGTTTTATATCTATTTTTCTTTTTATTAGCCATAAGATTTTGGATTAATTTTCAAAAAAGCGAAAATTATAAAACCTATGCATTTTGCCTCCTGGCATTCATTGCCGCTTGTTTATCGAAAGGGATGGCAGTTACCCTTCCTTTTTGGATAATCGGATTTGATTATTTTCAAGGAAAAATTAATAATAAACAATTAATAAAATATTTACCTTTTATTGCCCTCTCAATTTTATTTGGAATAATTGCAATTGATGCACAACAATCTCAAGGAGGAATTAAATTATCACAACCTTTTGATTGGATAGATAGAATTATTTTGGCCCTTCAATCTATTTCGTTTTATGTAGAGAAATTAATTTTCCCATGGGGGCTATCCGCTATTTATCCCTATCCTAGCGAAGGTGTATTGGATTGGATTTTTTATTTACGAGCATTTATAACCTTGGGGATTTTAGGGGCTTGTATTTATTTCGGAAGAACAAACCGTTACATTGCCTTTGGGGCTGCTATGTTTGTGTTGACCCTATTACCAGTCCTACAAATTTTGCCCGTAGGGGAAGCATTTGCAGCCGACCGATATATGTATGCAGCTGCCTTAGGGGTCTGGTGGATATTAGCCTGGGGCTTAAATTATATTTGGGAACATTATCCCGCGAAACGAAATTTTATTTTTATACTCCCCTTTATTTGGTTAATCCTAACAATCCGACAAACAGGGTTTTGGAAAGATGAGATTACCCTTTTCCAACATTCTCTGGATAATTATCCCGATGCTCCCGTTGCCTGGAATAATATCGGCGCTATATTACAACGAAAGGAAAAATTTGCCGAAGCAATTACTTATTATACAGAGGCGGTAAATCGAGACCCAGATTATGCAATGGCGTTATGTAATCTAGGAATTAGTCACGGTCGCCAAGGTAATTTTGACCAAGCAGGAATTTATTTATCTCGGGCAGTTAAAGCAGATAGTGCCTATGCAGAAGCTTGGGGAAATTTAGGTAATGTATATGCTATGAAAGGGGATAAAGTTATGGCAGGAAAAATATTCCATAAGGCAGTAAAACTTCAACCCGATTATGTGGAAGCGATTTATAACTTAGGAATTTGGTATAGTGAAGAAAAGGACACCCTCACTTCCATTCGATATTTTAAAAGATCTGTCGAAATCAATCCTAATTTTGGAGCAGGATGGTGGTCGTACGGAAATATGTTGTTTAGGTCAGGAGATACCGCTGCCGCTGTTGAGGCGCTAAGAACCTCAGCCTCAAAAGGACATGCAGGCGCAGAAGCTTGGTTAAGAGCAAATAAGCTTAAGTAATTCCTTTCTATTACGTGTTTCGCTTGGCATTTTGTAATTTTCACCTGCCGTGAAAAAAAAATCCACACATTCTCCCATTTCCGCACCCCTTTGGATACATGGTCTAGGGTTGGTTTTAGTTATCCTTGCAGGGATTCTCGCCTACGCCCCTTCCTTCCAAAATGGATTTGTTTATGATGATGTAGCCTATGTTACCGAGAATCCTATTCTAAATCTTAAAGGAAAGGACTTTTGGAATGCGGTTTGGGAAAAGCCTGTACATGGAAATTTTCACCCCCTTACCGTTATCTCTTTGGCAATTGACAACAGCAGATATCATCAGAACCCTTGGGGATTTCATGTCACAAATTTTATTCTTCACATCATTAATTCTTTATTAGTTGTTTTTTTAGCCTTTAGATTAACCGCAAAAGCACAACTGGCCTGGATTGCAGGAATTTTATTCTCTGTCCATCCCTTGCATGTGGAATCAGTTGCCTGGATTTCGGAACGGAAAGATTTATTATACACCTTGTTCTTTTTAACCGCATGGATTCTAATGGACCTTTGGCGTTTTGTGGGTAAATGGATTTATTATCTTTTTGCGATTATCGCTATGGCTTTAGCTTGTTTGTCAAAAGGTATGGCAGTTGTTTTACCCTTGATGATTTGGTGCGGTTGGTATTTTAAAGGGATTCCTTTTTCCCGAAATATAACCACATTGAGGAAAGATTATAAGCTCATTCCTTTGTTGCCTTTTTTAGGGCTCTCCGTTTTATTCGGCATCATCGCTGTTCAAATTCAACAAAAATTCGGGTTTATCATAAGCTTAACTTATACCCCCTTTGAAAAATTATTATACGTATGTTATGGAATTGTATTCTATCCAATTAAAACATTGTTTCCTGTAGCTTTATCGGTATTGTATCCCTATCCAATGGGCATTGATACCAGTCCGGGATGGGAACATTATGCTGCACTACCAGTATTGATAGTTGCCATGGGTCTTGCTTTCTGGGTATGGAAACGATCGCTCTGGGTTCCTTTTATGATCCTTGCTTATTTTTCAGCTATTTCTATTGTGTTACAAATACTACCCGTTGGAGGGGCTATTGTAGCCGAAAGATATGCTTATGTCGCTACCCTTCCATTTATCTTGGGAATTGCATGGGGATTAGAGACTTTAATACTCAAGAAAAAGATCGTCGGCTATTTACTAACTATTGTTATTATAGCAGTATTTACAATAATCTCTAATCAGAGAGGAAGGGTTTGGAAAAGTAATCTAACCTTATTTACAGATTTAGCCGAAAAAATGCCCAGAGATCCCTTAGCCCAATATAATGTGGGTCATGCTTATGAAAAATCAGGTGATTTTATTAACGCAGTGGCTTGGTATCGAAAGGCATTAGATCGCATGCCTACTTATGTAGATGCTTTATATAATTGTGGAAGTGTATATGGAAGAGATTTGGGAAAAGCAGATAGTGGTATTTTTTTCCTACAACGAGCTTTGCAACAAGATCCTCAAAGAGCGGATGCGGTAAATAATCTAGCAGTGTTTTATTTTAATACGGGCGATTATAAACAAGCAGCACAATTATATCAAAGGGCGCTTCAGCTTAAACCTGGTTATATGGAGGCATGGTTTAATCTGGGCAATGCCTGGCTTAATCAAGGAAAAATAGATTCTGCTCAATATGCATTCGAAAAAACAATAGAATTAAATCCAAGCTATTCTAACGCTTGGATAAGTTTAGGAAATTTGGCAAATGCCCGCGGAGATGCACAACAACAAATTGTTTGTTATAAAAAGGCAGCTTCTTTAGGACATACACAAGCACAAGAATGGCTTCAAAAAAACACAACACCCCAATAAAAAAACACAACTCCACAATCATTCCGGTTCAACTGGCAGGAATGTTAGGCGTGATTGCTGTTATTATCTGGATGGCCTATCGTTCGGCAATCGGAAATGATTATGCCTATGATGATCTCGCCTATGTATTGGAAAATGGAGTAATACGTAATTTCTCTTGGCGTGCGGCTTGGACGGAATTTATTTTAGGTAATTATCACCCGTTAACTGCTATTTCTTTAAAAATAGATCATAGCATTGGAGAATTAAATCCCCGTAATTATCATATTCATAATATTATTTTACATGTATTAAATACGCTGCTTTTAGGGTATTATACTTTTAAATTACTTAAAAACGAACGAACAGCATTAATTGCTGCCTTATTATTTGGGGTTCATCCCCTACATACCGAATCCGTTATGTGGATATCCGAACGTAAGGATGTGCTTTACACTTTGTTTTTTTTAGGAGGATTAATAACTTGGATTCAATATCGGGAAACGAATAAACCTGTATATTATATTTATACTATACTATTATTTGTCCTGTCTTGTTTATCCAAAGGAATGGCAGTCGTTTTTCCTGCTGTTATTTGGCTAACAGATTATTTGTTATCTCCCGAAAAATTTCTGTTTAAACCTAAAGCTTGGAGAATTCCTCAACTAATTCCATTTTTAATTTTGGCGCTCGGTTTTGGTATTTTAGCCATTTATGTTCAAAATAAATTCGGAGCAGTATATCATGTTAAATATTTACAAATGGATTACACCGTATTTCATAAAATATTGATGGTAATTCATGGATATACTTTTTATTTGGTAAAATTGATTTGGCCTATGGGTTTATGTGCCTATCATCCATATCCCAGAATTGTAGATGGGGCGCTGCCTTGGGCTTATTATATTCCTCCTTTTTATTTAATGGCCTTGGGGACGCTTACCTGGATTATGCGTAAACAAAAAATATTTATTTATGCCTTATTGTTTTATACCCTTGTATTGTTGCCCGTTTTACAAATTCTTCCCGTTGGAGAAAATATTGTAGCTGAGCGGTATGCTTATCTTTCCACGTTAGGTTGGTTCATCTTTGCTGGATGGAGTTTTTCTAATTTATTTGAGAAATTTAAAATTGGTAATCCAGGATTAATCGGAATAATAATTTATGCGATACTTCTATCTTGGGTTACCTTTAACAGAGGTAAAGACTGGAAAGATAACCTTACCTTATTTAGAGATGTTACTGAAAAATATCCAGATAATCCCCCTGCTCACAATAATACAGGATATGGATATGAACAAATAAAACAATTTGATAAAGCCATTTTTCATTACCGTAAAGCCATTTCCCTGGATTCGAATTATGCGGATGTATATTATAATATTGGTAGTATTTACGGAGAAGATCTGGCGGTATATGATAGCGGAATTTATTATTTGCGGGTTGCACTCAAGAAAAATCCTGAAAAATTAGAAGCCTATAATAATTTAGGTACATTTTATTTTCAATTAGGTTTGTTAGATAGTGCAATTATTAATTACCAAAAAGTATTAGATGGGCGACCTAATTATTCTTTAGGATGGTATAATTTAGGTTGTGTCTATTATCGCCAATCTGCCTTTGATAAAGCGTTGCAGGCTTATGAACGATCCTCTCAATTGGATCCTTCCTTTCCTGAAGTGTGGACTAGCTTAGGAAATACCTACGGCTCGATGGGCAATGGAAGCAAGCAAATTGAAGCTTATAAGGAAGGAGCTAGAAGAGGTAGCCAACCTGCCCAAGAAGTATTACGCCAACAAAAAATTGCATGGTAAAATCATCAACTGCTCCTAAGGCAACACAATTCTTTAAGTATCCAGTTCTCTGGGTAGCTATCGGAATTTTGCTTATTACCAGTTGGGCGCTATGGCCTGGGTTGTCTGGGGAATTTACCAATTGGGATGATGATCGTTATGTCACGCAAAATCCTTTGTTAAAAGAAAATCCACCAGAAAATATTCTTACTGCATTTTATATGGGGAATTATCATCCCTTAACTTTATTATTTTATCGTGCAGAATATCAAGCTTGGGGAAATAATCCTTTTCCCTATCATGTAGTAAGTTTGATTTTACATTTATTAAATACTTTAGGTGCCTTTTTTGTTTTTTTAAAACTAAGCAAAAACAATTGGCAAATATCTGGATTAGCAGCTTTGTTTTTTGGTGTACATCCCTTGCACGTTGAATCGGTTAGTTGGGTTTCAGAACGTAAAGATGTATTATATGCTTTGTTTTATTTTGCAGCTTGGTACACATGGATATTATTTCGGGAAGGAAATAAACGTGCGTATTTATTTACCTTAGGTTTATTTATATTAAGTTGCCTAAGTAAGGGAATGGCTGTGACCTTTGTTTTTACCCTAATATTTACAGATTTTCTTTTATTAAAAAAGTGGACCAAATTTCAAATTCTGGAGTGGCTCCCCTTTGTTGGTATTGCATTGTTTTTTGGGGTTATGGCTGTATTTGCCCAAAAGGCTGCCGGATTTATTTATCTTTCCAACGAATGGACTTTTATCGAAAAAATTGTTTTAGCCGCTCGTGCTTTCTTTTTTTATTTAGAGAAATGTTTTTGGCCAACTCATTTATCTGCCTTTTATCCTTATCCAGATAAGCCCCTATCTGCTTTATTTTGGATACTGCCTTTCGTTATCATCGGGATGGTAGCTCTTGCATATTTCCAAAGAAAAAAATATCCTTGGTATGTATTTGCTTTAGGCTTTTATGCAGGAAATATTGTAATTGTTTTACAGATATTATCTGTAGGCGAACAACTAGCCGCAGACCGGTATTTTTATATTGCCTCCGCCGGATTATTTTTAGGATTATTCATGAGCATAAATCAAATCATTTATAATACTCATATTCCGAAATGGTTATTTCCAATATTAATAGTTGGGTTAGGATTATTTGCTGCGACGATTTCTCGTGCAAGAACCCGCATTTGGAAGGATAGTCTTACCTTATGGACCGATACCGTTGGAAAATATGATAATGTAGCCATCGCACATTATAACTTGGGCGTAACCTGGGGATTAGAAAGAAATGATTATCCTCGCGCCGAAATTCATTTTTTAAAAGCATTAAAAGCAAAAAAGAATTATCCTCAAGCATTATATAATTTAGCAATCGTTAAAACACATGCTGGGAAATATGAGGAGAGTAATCAATTATTTGAACAACTCCGAAATGTCAATCCCACTTATCCAAAATTAGATGCAGGAATTGGCTATAATTTGGAACGAATGAACCAATTTCCGCAAGCGGCTGAATATTATGCAAAGGCAGTAAAAGAAGAGCCAAAAGAATATAATAATTGGCTAGGCTTAGGAATTAATTATGGAAAAGCAGGAAACTTAAGTAGTGCTGATTCTGCACTTGCAATCGCATGCGAATTAAGCCCTAATAAATCAGAACCCTGGGTAAATCGAGGTGTGTTTCGATATAATGCTCGTCTTTATCGAGAGGCATTACCTTTTTATGCAAAAGCATTAGCGCTTCATCCAGATCATGCGGAAGCCTGGTTTAATCAAGGGAGTACCTATTTAGGCTTGGGATTATTAGATTCAGCTATTTTATCGTATAATCAAAGTTTGAAATTTAATCCTGCTTTAGCAGAATCCTATATTAATTTAGGAAATATTGCTGGCACGAAAAACGATATTTCTACACAAGTAAAAAATTATAGCTTAGCAGCTAAACTGGGTCATGCTGGGGCTCAACAATGGCTCTCTTCTCGAAATTATAGTTGGAATTAATTATGGCAAAATCTACTTCTGTACCTCCTAAAAATAAAGTGCAAACCACCTCGAAATTTAATTCAATTCAGGGATTAGGGGTGGCTGCCATTATTTTAATATTAGCCACCTGGTTTACCTTTCAGCATGGAATAAAAAATAAATTCGTGGATTGGGATGATTTAAAATACACTACTGAAAATGGCTGTATTCAAGCACTCACCAAAGAATCCTTTAAAAGCATTTTTGCTGGAGAATGTAAAATAATTATGGGAAATTATCATCCCTTAACGATATTGTCATTAGCGCTTAATTATAAATCTGCAAAATTTAATCCGGAGGCTTATCATAAAACAAATTTGTATTTACATATTGCAAATATTTTATTGCTGCTATTAATAACTTGGAGATTAACAAAAAGCACGTGGGCTGCAGGTTTATGTGCAGGTTTTTTCGCACTCCATCCAGTGCACGTAGAGTCAGTAATTTGGGCCGCTGAACGAAAAGATGTATTATATACTTTTTTTATGTTTGGTGCCTGGTGGGCTTGGCTTTTATTACAAAAATCTTCCTTTCAACTTAGAACAATTGTGGTAAGTATTCTTTTTATTGCGGCATGTTTATCCAAAGGAATGGCAGTAATTTTTCCAGCATTATTATTATTTACCGAAGGATTTTTACTTTCCCCAACCGAAAAAGGAAGATTTTCAGCAATAGCATGGTTTAATAATTGGATAAATAAATGGAAGGAAACGAAATCACAAAGATTGGTGGAGTGGGGAGTTTATATTTTAATTGCTTTAATTTTTGGATATGTTGCCATTCATGCACAAGATTCCCAAGGAGGTATTCGGGAATATCCCCAATACAACGCATTAGATAGAATTGTTTTAGCATTTTATGCATTTATGCATTATTTATATAAAATGATTGCTCCTTTCGAACTTTCAGCAATTTATCCCTACCCCCTGCAAGAGAATGGATGGATGCCAACTAAATTTTATATTTTGGCATTAATAGGGTTTATTACTTTTATGGGAACCTTAATTTCCCTGCGTTTTACATCCTGGATTGCACTAGCTATTGGAGGCTATTTAATTATAATTCTTCCGGTTTTACAATTATTGCCAGTAGGAGAAACCATAGCCTCAGATCGATATTTTTATGTGTCTTGTATTCCCTTATTTATGGTAATAGCCAGATGGTGGCCGGCACCTAGTAAAGCGCCACTTAAAATACTATCTTCAATTATTGCTGTTGCTATTTTAGGCGGTTGGGCATATATAAGCTATGAACAAGTAAAGGTTTGGAATTATGATTTGAGTTTATTTTCTCATGTAATAGAAGTGGAACCTACAGCTTCTCAAGCCTATAATAATGTAGGGATTTTTCATCAAAAGGCTAAAAAACCTGATGTTGCTTTGCCTTATTATGAGGAAGCGGTTAGATTAAATCCTAAATATGCTCGTGCTTACAGTAATATGGGTGCCTGTTATTATGATAAAAAAGATTATAAATATTCTATCGTAATTTATAAAAAGGCAATTATTGCAGATCCTACTTTTGCAGATGCCTGGTATAATATCGGAAATTCATATTATATGATTGGTTTATATAGTCTTGCGGAAAAGAAATATTCACGCGCTATTGAACTTAATAAGGCTTATTATGGGGCTTATTACAATCGAGCAGTATGTAAAGGAATTCAAGGGCGTCATGCCGAAGCATTGGTGGATTATAAAATTGCTGCCAAAGGAGGTAATCCACAAGCGCAACAAGCACTTAAAAATTCCGGTATCTCCTGGACAGACGCCCCTTCTGTTAAATTACCCAATAAAGGAATGTAACTTCCGCATAAATGAATCTGAATCCCAATTCATCCCGAATTAATTATTTACCCTGGATTTATCTGTTTGGTGTTTTAGGTTTAACCTGGTGGGTATATAGTTTAACCCCCAATTTTTTATTATTACTTTGGGATGATGATAAATATATTACCGATAATCCCTTATTTTTCACGCCTCCCAAGGGTAATATTTGGAAGGCTATTATTGCCGGAAACTATCATCCCCTTACGCTCATTAGTCTTCGGTTAGATAAACAATTCGGAGAAATTTATCATCTTACAAATGTTATTTTACATTTATTAAATACTACGCTTGTTTATGTATTATTTAGATTATTTAAGTTTAAACCCTGGGGATCTCTATTTGCTGCGTTGATTTTTGGAATACATCCTTTACACGTAGAATCCGTGGCATGGGTTTCAGAACGAAAAGATGTGCTATATACAGCGTTTCTTTTAGGCTCTTGGATTGTTTATTTAATTTCCAGCACGAATAAAGGGTTACCAAATAAATTTAATTATGTTATCTCTATTCTATTATTTATTCTCGCTTGTTTATCGAAGGGAATGGCGATGGTATTGCCTTTTTTAATAATTATCGAATTATATTTTCGTAGAGGTAATCTAAAACTAGAATTTATTCGGCTCATTCCTTTTTTTTGTGTTTCTATCTTTTTTGCAGGAGTAGCCATATGGGCACAAGGGCAATTTTCGGCAATTCGTTTGGCTACTGATTTTACTACACTACAGAAAATTTCTTTTCCTTTTTACGGATGGTTTTTTTATTTAATTAAGTCAATTTATTGTTGGAAATTATCGGCTGTCTATCCTTATCCTACGATTACCTTAGCGGGTTTGCCTTGGTATTTTATGGCCGCACCCTTCGGTTTTATGGCTATTCTTTTATTCTTATGGATATTTAGAAAGACTTCCTTTTTGCTTTCCGGTTTTCTATTGTACACAGTTGCACTATTGCCTGTTTTACAGATAATTCCTGTAGGAAATGCCATCACTGCAGATCGGTATTTTTATTTGTCCTCCATTGGTGTTTTATATATTATTTGTTTTTTCTGGGATAAATGGAAAGCAATTAAACTTGAAATCTATCTGAAGGCAATATTATTTCTGGGAATTACATTGTCTTTAAGTATCGTTGCCAGAGAAAGAACTAAAGTATGGCAAAACTCCAGGGTTTTATTTACAGATGTTGTACAACAATTTCCACAAGTTGCTGTTGCGCAATATAATTTAGGAATTACCTATGCTTTGGAAAAACAATTTTCGAGCGCGCTGATTTGTTATTTAAATGCAACCCAAGCAAATCCAGGGTATGCCGATGCGTGGACTAATTTAGGGGTTACCTATTTAGAATTAGGCAGAAATGTAGAATCTGTCGGTCCTTTATTACGAGCACTTGAAATTTCTCCTACCCATGTGGATGCACTCAACAATTTAGGAGTAGCTTATGAAAGGCTTGGAAATTATTCAGAAGCATTAAAAACCTATAGGAAAGGTTTGGTTTATAATCCTGGAAAATTAGAATTATACAATAATATCGGATTTATGTTTGAAAAAACAAATGTATTAGATTCAGCAAAATATTATTATGAAACCGCCTTGCGATTAAGTCCAGGATATGCAATGGCAATGGTGAATATGGGAAATATTTTATTGCGATTGGGAATATCCCAGGATAGTGCTGACGTTTGGTTTATTAATGCTGCAAAAGCAGGACATCCAGGTGCGCAGGATTTTTTACGAAATAGAGGTATTGCTTGGTGAGATTCGACAAAATTATCTGGAATGTCTTCTACCGAAGTATTATTTATTCTCAAGTTTGGATTTCCTTAGCAGCATTTGCAATGACCTATCAAATGGGTCATGCAGTTAATGATAAGGTACGTAATTTATATCTGTACTCGCTTTTTTTTGCAACCTTAATTATATATAATCTCTATAAATTAATACCTTTTTCTGAGTTTAATTCTGATAACCCTAGTAAAAAGTATGTTTGGATTAATTTTATTGCTTTAGGTATTGGAATTATTGGTTTATTATATAATTATCAAGGATGGCTTCATCTATGGGGATATTTATTAATTCCACTGTTGGCAACGCTTATTTATTTTTTTCCTCGATTTTCATTTCGATGGAGTAGAAGTATTCGTAAATGGGTGATCGCAAAGCCCATATTATTAGCATTGGTTTGGGTAATATTAACCGGGGTAATTCCATTGGTTCCAATCCAATTAACGCCTGACTTGATTATTTTTTTGATATTACGTTTTGTCTTTTTAATAGATATTTGTTTGGTATTTGATATTCGAGATCGTTTAATAGATCGGAATCAGGGATATTCAGATTGGGTGTCAGAGCGATTAGAAAAGTATTTTTTTCAGATCAGGAGGGTAAGTCAGATTATGTATTTCTTCGGCATTCTTATTCTGTTATGGCTTGCTCCCGGGGATTGGGAGAAATTAATTTCCTGGAGTATTCCTGCAATTATTTTGTGGGGTGTTCGAAGACCCTCTTCCCTTAAAGATTCTGAAATATATTATGCTCTTGGCCTCGATGGGGTTTTGGGGCTTGGGGGTTTTGGGGATTGGTTAAGAGATAACTGGTTTTAAGCTGTTTAGCAGTATTATAAATATGGTTATGAATAAATATTTTTCGCAATAATTACTTAAAAGTTTCCGAATAATTTTGATCTAAAAATGTTATTTTTGATTAGGCGGGAGGAGGGATGGCATAGATTGTTCCCCCTGCCCTGGTGTTTTGGGAAACACTATCTAAAGTGACATAATTATTTTTGAAAAATCAAGGACAGTTGTATTAAAATTAATTACAGAAAATGTAGCCTATTTTCATGTAATAAGTGCAATTTTTCCAGGTAGTATTTATTTTGTGCCGTATAATTAAATTTTCTTACTGGGCTGTTATTTAATAATTATTCATTGCGTTTAACTCGATAAATCGTAAAAACACAACTATCAGTCTCTTTTGGAGAAAACCTTCTAATCTACCTGATTCAATTTTTAACTTTTTTCAATTTTAGCGACGAGTCATTTTTTTATATAGTTCGAAAGTTAATATTGACGAATGTATCATAACATCTTGATATTAATTCTTTCTTTAATGCTAACATAAAAAAGGGGCATCAACAATTGAGCCCCTTATTAATTAATTTATAACAATGTTTATTTTAGTAAACTTATTCCCTCTAACGCAGAAGCATCTTTGGGTGAAATTAAAAGTACCTTATTAAATAGTACTCGTGCTTCCCGATATTTACCTAATTGTAATTGCGTCCATCCAAACATCAATAAAGAATCATAATCAAAAGGATATAGATTTACTACCTTCTCAAAATGTTTTAGTGCATTTTGATAATCCTTTTTACCATATAGGATGGAACCTAAACGATAATTTACAACGGTTTGATTGGGGTCAATTTCCAATACTTTACGATAAGTAGCCTCTACTTTATCCCAATTTCCTACAGCCGCTGCGGGTAGTACATATCCCATTCTAGCTTCAATTCCATAAGGCATTAAGGTAATTGCTTTTTGATAATAGGTCATAGATTCAGTAAATAATCCTGCCATATAATGTAAATATGCCAAACGAAGGTTTGTTTCGTAATGATTATCTACATAAAGAGCTTTTATAGTTTTAATGGCACCCGTATAGTCCCCTTTTCCTTCTTGCGTATAAGAAGTTCCAAAGGCCTCGGTAAGGGCACTGGATTGTGCTTGAAGAAATGGTGTACTTAATCCAAGTACTAAAACTGCAGAAAACAGAAAATTTTTCATGTTGTAAAATTAAAGGTTAAAGTAATATTTAAAAGACACGACACCTCCCCATTGGGTATATAGGTGAGGGGTAGATACTTCTTTTAGGGGTAAAGGTAAACCTGGTGCAGGAGGAGGTAAAAAGGTGTCCTTGTAGCTGGTTCTTTCTCGATTTAAATAGGTGGCTGTAATTCCCCATTCCATGTTTTTTAGTGAATATTTTCCGGTGATAAAACCTTTTATTTTAATTATATCTGGAACATTATATAACATTTCCCCATTCCATTCGGTATAATTAAAAATATTACCCTTCGTAAACCCTGTCTCTGCAGTCAGATGGTTTAATAATTTGCTGCCTACAATTAAACTATAAATGATTTGGGAATTTCCATTTTGGGTATGTAAAGTACCTTGGCTAATTAAATATTGAGAACGATTTCCAAATGGAAACCAAGTGGTACCTAAAGTAAGTTGAGTTTGTGTGGAGTCATTTAAATTCTGCCAAGTTGCAATAATAAAGGGTTGAAAATTATAAATGGTAAATCTATTTTCTAGGGATACCACCGAATTAACAAAACTGCTTTTTGTTTCTGAAAAAGAATAGATTCTTCGAATAGAATCAAAGCTTGAATATTCTGGAGATTGTTGCACATGAAGGAAATGATAAGCAGGCAATATTTTCCACCAGGTATTTATTCCATATTCAGCTTGAATATAATATTGTAATTGTTTGACGGTATAAGGGTTCGGATAATAGGGAAGATTTCCCCATGCAAATTGTTTTTCTTTATTAATATTTAAATAGGTAAATATATGTTTTAAAAACAATTTTCGGGATACTTGATGACGAGTTTGTAGATTAAAATAACCTAATGTTTTTTGAACCGTTTGCTCTCCATATATATTATCTGTTCCGTCTAAATCATAATCAGGAGCGGCATACGTATCATGAGTAGAAACAATTCCTACTTCAGCACAGATATAAGTAAAAGTAGGGGTTCTTTTATTTGTATAAAACCCTTGAGCTTCAGCTTCACGTCCAGTGAATTGTAAATTGCGAATTAACATTTCTTTCGAAAAGGTATCTGCAGACCAAAAGGACAATGCCTTTTCATATTCTTTTGCTGCACGAAAGGTATGTTTTAAATTCCAAGCTGCCCACCCAGTTCTAAGCCGCAAATAATAAAAGTCTATTTTGCTTTTTTTTGCTTCGTTAGCAATATTTAATACTTGTTTCCATTCCCCATTTTGAAAGGCTTGATAACTGGACGTATCAATACGTAAGGAGTTCCAGGATTGACCAAACGCTCCCATAAACTCAATACTTAGCAATAGAAAAATAATTATTCTCCTATCCATAATGCCTCCTGATTAAAGTGAGGTCCTTTTATGGTAATGCGCCGTAATTGATTTTCGTTTAATTCAAATTCTCCCTGCCATTTCGATAATTTTAAATTGCCGGCCTGTGTATTGGTATTCGTAGAATAAATTAATTGACGTGGATTATTTTTATCATCTACAGAAGTGAATTTAAAATAATAGGATGCTTTCATCCAAGTTGTGAAGGGCGCTGTTGCATCATGTAAATACCGTAATAAATCTTTACTCGCTTTATTTAAAGGCAAGGTGTCTTTTAATTCCACTTCCGGATAATATCCTTGTAAAACTCTATAATGCGTTAAATAAAAGGCATACAATAATCCTTTTCGGGGTCCGTCATACCAGGTAAAATATAATTGTACACCATCATTAACAAACCATACCGTACTTTGGGTAGTGGCGCACCATAAACAATATCTACCATATACATCAGTAGTAACTTCCCAACGTAAGGTATAATTTGATTTTTTAAATTTATCCTCAACGGACCAAAGCCATACTTGTCCAGGTTTCCAATCTAAAGAATCTCGTATAATGCGCGTAGTGTGCACCGGCATTATTTTATCTCCTTCTTTCGGAAATTCGAAGCTATGTAAAGCTAATCCTCCATCCGCTTTTCTCCTTAAATAATATGTTAAGGGGTACGGTAATGTTCGAGATCCAATATAAGGGGTAGATTGTAATTGAAAATGAATATGAGGTTCAGGGGAACGGCCAGAATTTCCGCAATTCCCTAATATATCTCCCCGTTTTACATAATCGCCAACTTTAACTTTTAAAGTATCCTTTTTGAAATGCGTTAATTTAGCATATAACCCTTCGGCCAAATAAAGTACCACCGCATTTCCCCAATTATCCTCTAGATTCACTCCTCCAATAGGATTATCCTCAATACCATCTAACACTTCTACAACTGTTCCTGCAGCCGGTGATAATACGGGTAAATTATAACAATAGAAATGGGTGACTTCTGTACCACTTAATCGGTATGTACTATTTTGTGCATCTTTTACCACAAAATCCCAAGCATGTTTCCAATCTCCTAAATGCGTTTGTTTTCCTTCATCATCCTGAGAAATTGTCCATTCTCCAAAAAAGGGTAAATGAACATGCACCCAAGTATTATGGGCAAATCTTTCTAATTCATTTCTGTGACGATAAAGATTTTTTTCAGGTTGAAATTGTTGAATTTGAACCAAGTATAAACCACCCGATTTTTCCTGAAGTTTTAATACAAATAATATTAATAATAAAGTAAAATTAAAGGGTAAAGAATATAAGGGTAATTGCCATTGGAGAAATATATAACTCAAGGCACTTAATAAAATTACCATAATAGGGGTAATGAATAATACCAACAAAAACGATCTAATGGAAGGAACAATAAAAAATCCCCCCATGGCTATCGCGGACAAAATAAAATTAAATCCAATAAAACTATAATGAATATCCCCCATACTATTGCTAATCCAGCCATAAAAGAAATATCCGGTAAAAAAGCCTAATATGGAAAGTAGAAATGCAATTCGGGAATAAATTAAAATCCCAATTGCAATTAAGGCTCCTGACAAAATATTATATTGAAAGAATATTGCGCCTAATGATTTTAAAAATACTTCCAGAAAACTCGGTAAAGGAAATTCTCTCAGCGTTTCTACCAATTTAACCAAATGAATTCCTCCGGTTGCATATAATTCATTAAAGATAAATACCCCACGGTCACTTACTAGGATGGAATTAAATTGACGCACGGCAAGCATTAAAGTCCAAGTGCCAATCAAAAACGGTAAGCCTAATAAAGGAAGTCGTTGTTTTACTAATAAGGCATTGATCCAGACCGATAGCAATAAAGTAAATAAAGATATCAATCCTAATAATAGCCAAAAATGCAGGGAATAACTATACCAGGAGCCCATTACCAAGCCCACTAAAAGGCTATTATATCCATAAACTCCAAACCGTATGCCTGAGGTTGGCATATGCATCAGTTGTGCGGTACTTAAGGCAATAACCAAGGCAACAAGACCACTGAGTCCGGCATTGAAATCTACGAAGGTAGAGGCCATTAATAACACGGCAAACCATCGGTTATCGGAAAAAAACAATTGGGAATAACTATGTAAAATCCCTTCCCCTAATAAAATTAAATTAGACGAAATTGTTTTTTTTAGATAAGAAACTGAAAGGAGTGGCACAGCAGTTATTTAGGAATTAAAGTTTGAAATCTTTTAAATAAGAAGGCATTACTTCTTCTACTTCAATAGAATTCAAGGTTTCCCGATTGCGAATTAAGTGTGCATTACGGTCTTTATCAATTAACACCACCGCTGGGCGTAAAGAAATAAATTGCATCCATTGGGTCATATTATAAGCACCTACGGTATGTACTACAACATGGTCACCTTTACGCAAGGGAGGCAGGGTACAATTTTCTCTCACCACATCTATATTCATACATAAAGGTCCATATAAAACAGAATCTTCAGTATAATGACTAAACTCTTGTGCAGGAGAAATTTTATGGTCGTACCAGAAAGCAGTAAATAAAACATTTACGCCAAAATCTAAGATAGTTGCTCTGCGACCATCTGCTAATCTTTTATTAGAAATTACAGATCCTAATAAATAACCAGCTTCATCTACTAAAGCACGACCGGTTTCTAAAATTAATAATGGTAATTCATCTTGTAGAAATCCCGCATTTAATAAAGCGGTACAAATAGCTTCAGCAAATTGATCAAAAGAAGGAGAGGTATCAGCACCTTGTAAATAGGATCCTTTTAAGGTATTGCGAGAAGCAAATCCACCGCCCATATCCAAGTATTTAATATTTTTCTTGAATTTATTTCGAATTCCTAAAGCAAGGTCAGCCATTTTGCCAGCAGCAACAGCATATGCACTAGGGGATAACATAAAGGTTCCAATATGGCAATGTAATCCTACCAACTCTAATTTATTCGCAAGAATTATTTTATTAATGGCATCCCAAGCTTGACCATTTTCATAATTAAATCCGAAACGATCCCACATCGGATAAATACCTGTATCCATATTAATTCGGATAGCTACTTCCGGTTTTACCCCAGCTTCTTCAGCTAATTCGGTAATTCGATATAATTCATCTAAATGGTCAATATGTAATGGGGATTTATTCGCAATAGCAGACCGAATATCTTCATCGGTTTTGTCGGGTCCATTAAAAATTATTTTTTCTCCGGGCACTCCATTTTGTAATGCTTTATTATATTCAAATCCAGAAACTACTTCAGCCCAAGAACCTTCTTGGTGAAATATATTACATACTGCATTAATATAATTGGTTTTATAAGACCAAGCAAATTGTACTTTAGGATAACGGTTGGTAAAAGCCCGAACCGCTTCATGATATTTTTCACGAATTCCTTTTTCAGAAATAACAAATAAAGGAGATCCGTATTGTTGGAGTAAGTCTTTTACACTTACATCATCTATATGGGTAAAAGGGGTAAATTCTGTGCGTGTTCCGAATTTATTTAAAATCCCAGTATTTACACGCTGAATCAGCGGGCGTTCATATTGCAGTCTTTTCATGACAGTTTGATTTTCGTTTTAAATGGATGGAAGGGTGCTTACAATTTTAATTCTCCACGAGTAGAGATCACTTCAAAAGATTTGAGGTCACAGATTAAATCCCAGGAATAGCGGATAAACATTTTTCCGGATTCATAAGTAGTAAATGGAGTTACGGTTTCTCCTAATGCCATAGAAACAATAGCTTCCGGATGATTTTGTCCTGCGCCAACGGCTAAATACACCCAGGCCGGGAATCGGGGATTTAATTCTATAATATATAATTTCCCTTCGGCAGTTCGGATCATTTCTAATTCACAAGGTCCTTTCCAATGGGTTTCTTTAAATAAATGGGCAGCAAAATCTAATAAAGTAGAATCCTCTAAAGTAATTCCAGCCCATGCCTTTCCTTTATCCGTAATTACTTGTTTACGCATAGGAACGGCGCCAATCATATTTCCTTTTCCATCTCCAATAGCGGTAACATTTACTTCCGTACCTTTTAGAAATTCCTGAACAATAATCGGTAATCCCCATTTAGCACTTATTTTATTAAAATGTCCAACTGCCTGATCATGATTGTAAGCAATTCCGGCTTCATAATATTTTCCTTTAATGACTAAAGGATAAGTATAGGAATGATGCAGATTGGCAATTTCATAAACACTATGAATCATTTGACTTCTCGGAACAGCGATATTGTATTTTCTTCCCCATTCCGGTAAGTTTGCTTTATGCCTTTCTTCAAATTGTTCAACCGTAGGTAAAAAAGTATGAATACCCATTTCTTTTTTTAATCGGTCTGCCAATTTTATGAAATTAAATAATTCAGCATCAAAATTTGGAATTAATACTTGGATAGGATAATGTTGTTGGATGTAGGATAGCCGGTTTAGTAAGGCTTCTTGTCCGGCAGAAGGAAAAGGGATCTGATAAGTAATATCAGTCATTCCCTCCATATATAACCCGGGTTCATAGGAATCATACGACAACCCAATAATAGTTACATCATATAATTTACTTTCGCGTAATGCACGAATTACGGGAATCCCCGGTCCGGGACTATCAACATTATTAAGCCCGGAAATAGCTACATTAATCTTTTTCTTTTCCATCGGTTTTTTCAATTAAATGGAATTGTTCTACCATTTTTAGAAAATCATAATAATCTTTTTCAATGGTGGCTTCATCTGTTTGATAAGTAGATAAAAGATATTGACGGATTTCAGGATCCGTTTTACCTCCTTTAATCATACGAATGATTTCCATTCCTATAGGATTAACAGAAAAGGAGTCTCCTGTAGAAGGGTCGAATAGGAAGCCAGAATCGCTTAAGGCAATATTATTGCGAATATTCATAATCGTGGGGGTTAGGGGTTTCTTTCCTCTCTCCTAACGCTTACAAAGGAATAAATTATCCCGAAGGATACCTTTACAATAAAAAATAGATTTGTTATAAAATTTTCTGAAGGGATATTCTTTTGGGCCCTTGACCTTTTTTATACTCTGTTACCCCAACTCCTGTAACTTGACGAAATTGGTTGCTTAAATATTGTACACTGCTGTAATCTAATCGGTAAGCAATTTCACTTAAAGTAAGATCCCCATAACTTAACAATTCTTTTACTTTTTCTATTTTAATTTGAATTATATATTTTTCAATGGTTAATCCGGTTTTCTCAGAAAATAATTTACTTAAAATAGGATATGGCATTTCTAATCTTTCACTTAAATATTCTGATTTTTTAATTAATATCGGAGTTCCGGTACTAAAATATATTTGATGTATTATTAATGTTTTTAATTGTTCAACTTTTCGATCTTCTTCACTTCTAATTAATGCAAATCCATTTCTATTTAAAATTAAATCAATCATCTCAGCATTTATAATTTGCGAATCATAACTTACTTCTGCTTTTCCTAATTCACAATGATGTACTTGAATAAATCCGGCGCGTTGTAATTCCCAAGTAACCACCTTTATACAAGAATCAGAAACCATGTTTCGAATTATTAAAGTTTCTCTTCGGGTATTCAGGTTATGCGGTTGCATGATTTAGGAATCGAATTAAAGATTAAGTTTTTGTTTTATTCTAGTCCAAAGCGGAGGACGGAAGGCAACACGGAATTCTTTGTTTTCGTGTTGAATATTGGGTTCTAAAACGGAAGGCCCAGATAAGGTATTAATATCTAAAGTGCCAGTGGGTAAGAAACCTAAAGGGTGACGGGTGCCTTTCATATTTACGGCGCCTTCTCCAAAGCCAATATTGGTAACCAGATTAACCCCAGGTTGGATGGATAGTCCTTGTTTACGGAAGATTGTATAAGTCCATTGATAATCCCAGGCAATTATTTCTCCGGCTTGCACTTGTTGAAATTTACGTATCCAAAATTGTTGCATTTCCGTGTCCGGAAATAATTTCGCGAACCCTTGTTGGGAAATAAATTCAGGTAGTTCAGGGAAATCTAAATGAAATTCCTGCCAGGCTCTTTTCCAGGTTGCCCATCCCCAGCCATGGGTATAACGAGTAAAGAAATATTGATTGGAATTTCCTTGGGTATTTACAAAGTTATCTCCTGAGATGTGATATATCTTCGGCTCCTCTTTATATTTATCTAATAATAGGCTACAATAAGGATAAAAATCAGGGCAAGGCACACAATCATCTTCTAAAATTATTCCTTGATTTTCATGCGTAAAAAACCAATCAATGGCTTGCGTTACTGCGTGTTGACATCCTAAATTTTCAGGTCTGAATAAAGTACGTACCGAACAAGGCCAGTTAACACCCTTTATTACTGCCTGTTGTAATTTTTTTATCTGAACGTTTTCCTCATCGCCTAAATCCAGACGTGGTCCATCGCAGGCGATATATAATTTTTCCGGCGCATATTGACGGATGCTTTCTAATACTTTCATCGTGGTATCCGGACGATTAAATATGAGAAGTAAAACCGGACTTTTGGCTATTGTCATACGATGTGTAATAATTTTTTTTGAGGGTTCAAACCTATTATGGCTTGAAATTACTGATTTTCTGAAAGAGAGACCGAGGAGTTTTCATCGAATATATACTCAGTATCCGGATAAGCGCCTCTTGATTTTATTAATACCGATTTAATTTCTTTCCATACCTGGGAATCTTTTCTACTGGTGCTTTCGAAATGAGGATAGTGGTGTAGCATTTCAGTAATGATATTGGCTAATTTTTGAGGGGAAAGAGTAGCCTCTACAAATCTACCCAAATACCAGGCTGTTTTACCTTGTAAGGTGGAAGCAATATCTTGGGTCATGTTTCCTTGTCTGTCAGAAGGTAGGAGTTCTACAAAACCTGCACTGTGGGCTGTGGGTAATAACATGTTGGACCCATGTATCCCAATCACCAGATGGCTTTGGGCATATACCTCACACCATTTTTTTTCAGTATGTGGATCTAAAGACAATTGACATAAATCTTCAACGTCTTTCGGAAATAAATTTTTTTTACCCAATCCAATAATTGTGATTTTAATTCCTGGAATGTTTTTTTGTAATTTTTTTATACATTTAATATATCTACTTCGGGAATATATAATTCCGATTTTTTCAATCCATTTTAATTTTAATATTCGGGAATAATGATGAATGCGTTCTTGCCAGGAATTTCCTAGCCACAATCGGTCTTCTCTCCAAATAAAACAAAGATGCAGGGGTAAATCAAAATAAGCAGAGAGATCAAATGGTTTTACCCTGGTATACTCTTGAATATTAATTTCTTCAAAATTAGGATGGGAATATGCCATTCCTAAATATACCTTAGCATACGTATTTAATCTATTTAATAAACTATTTTCTAATTCAATATTCCATTTTTTTAATTCACTTAATTTCCGAGGAACAACCCAGCATTCTGCTACTCCATCAGGAACTAACCATTCAAATCCTTGAGGAATTAATACAATTAATCCTTTATTCGGTTGTTCTCGTAAATAACCGGAGGCATTCAATAATTTTAATAATACATGTCCATATAAATAGTCTAAACAATTTAATAAGATTATTTCCGAGTAGGATTTATGAACGATATATTGAGGAATAAGAGGAGAAGTATCTGGATGGCTCCATCCTAACGCAAGCGGTTCGGAATACCAGCGGATTCTTTTATCTGCGATTATTTTTCCATCCTCTTTTTTTAAATGTACGGGAAAATGTAAACTATGACCAACCGGTAAATCGAGCAACCATTCGGTATGACAAAGCGTGCAGGTAGCTTCGCCCATTACATGAATACCAGGAATTCTTAATTTATTCCAAACAACCTTTCCACCACAAGCAGGACAATTTCCTCCTGAATACAGAAAAGGAGATACCAATATCATGGATTTATTTGTTTTTTACGAAGCCAGAATAATCCAGTTCCAAATCCCATTTGGGGGTCATAATTATCTACTCTATTCTTTCCGTAAATATATTTTTCTTCACAAACTTCACATTGATCAAATTGACTTAAAATATATTCTCGGGTAAATGCACGATGGGCATTAAAATAAATTCGATTATAGGCGTCAATAGGAACGGAGAATAATAAATTCCCGCCAGGGGTTAATACTCTTTGTAATTCTTTAATGGCTGCTTCACTTCCCCCGGGCTGTATGGGGTCTCCATATCTCCCCAGACCGATATGTTCCACAACACATAAAGAAGAAACGGAAGAAACACTATTATCTGAAAAGGGTAAAGCAAGGATGCTCCCTTCTTGAAACGTAAGACCCGGAACTTGCAAAGGGAGGGGTCTAATATCAATCATGGTAGTAGGAACGAATTGAGATATTATTCCAACCGTAGTGGCAGCACTTCCAATATCAATATGGGTTTTGGGCTGCAAGCGAAATATGATTCCGGCTGCCCAAACATCCTGATGAAAATAAACGGGATCCAAAGGTGTGTGACTAGTTCTATCGTTGAGGCAGGGAATCCAGTCTTTACTATCGAGCTGGAATCCAGGTTCAGGAGACATTTTTTTATAGTGTCGCCAATCTTGTTGAAATCGAATCCAATGGCGGATCCATGCCAACAGGCGAAATTGTAAAAAAGGTCGGGCACCCAGATAAATGCTGTATCCCCACCAGGCAATTCTCCAATTTTTAATAATCTCTTTTACGCCGGAACTCATATAAGGCTAATATAATAACAAATAATATTATAGTTATAATATATTATTTGATTTTGGTTTGAGGTTGGTTGTTTTTACGGAAGCTCCAAAAAACGGCTGCACCAAACAGGGCTATTATTAACCAGGAAAATAAATCCCCAATTTGTATTCCCGTATGATATTCTTCCGGCTCAAAACGATAAACTATTTTATGATCTCCGGCAGGTATATTCATCGCACGTAATACATAATTCGCACGGAAATAAGTAGCTGGTTTTCCATCAATCGTTACTTTCCATCCATTGGGGAAATATATTTCTGAAAATACCACCAATTCATTTTTTGTGGAATGGCTCATGTACGTTAATTGATTGGGTTGATATTGGGTAAGGCGAATAAATGCAGTTGAATCTATGGTTTCATTGGGAAGAGTAACTTCAGTTTTAAATTGTTCGTCAATAATTGCTTGCGTTTTCGGATTAAAAGGAGCATTTAATCCCTCTATTTCTTCATCAGGCGATTTTACCCATTTCACTTGATTTACAAACCATGCATTTCCTAATGCATCAGGATTTTTTTGGGCTCTTGGAATACGGTCTTCTCCCGCAACAATTACATATTTTGTATTCAGCATATTTAATACTTCAATATGATTTTTACTGATATGTCTTTCAATTAAATCCTGATATCTACGAAGCTTAGCAGGATGATAACCACCTATAGATTTATGAAAATAAGAAGTACTCGCATCATTAAAAGTATTTACCGTGGTATTTAATACTCTATAATTCGGATCGGGATCTTGTAATATTTGTTGATCTGCAGCACTCGGTGTAAAAGGTTTTTCTACTTGACTGGATTTACTAAAATCTTCTTTATTAATATATCGTTGATCAACAGTCCATAAATCTACAATAATTAATACACTCAAGATAATTCCTGCATATAGGGTTTTTAATTTATTTAAATTCCATGCCCATAATACTGCAGCAGCGCCGATAATAAGCGCTAACGAACGCAAGGAATCCATGCGTAAAATACTTTGGCGATCTTGTTTTAAAGGTTCCAAAATCGACTTCATTTGTTCATCGCCAGGGCCGGTGAAATCAAAGAATAATCCAGGTACAATCAGAAATAATAAACAAAGGCCACCGGTTATTCCAGCGGAAATATAAATTGCTTTTTGAACTTTCGGTTTGTCCCGCTGCGCATTCATTAATTGTTGTAAGCCCAGCAATGCGCCTAAGGGTAAGGTAACCCCAGCAATTACTAAGGCCATGGCTACAGCCCTGAATTTATTGAGTAAGGGTATATGGTCGAATAATAAATAATTAAAAGTTTCGAAATTTTTACCCCAAGCGAGGAATAAGGATAAAACGGTTGCAGCCATTAGCCCATATCTGAAGGTGGGTTCTAAGAGGAAACAAGCGAGAACAAATAGGAAGCAAATGATAGCTCCTGCATATACAGGCCCAGAAGTAAAAGGTTGCGCACCCCAGTAGGTAGGGAGGCGACGGGCTTGGTCGTCGGGATATCCATTGGCTTTGAGTAGTTTGTAGGTCTCGCTGGATTTACTTACTTGTTCTTGTGAAGATCCGCCCATAAATCCGGGGATTAACAAGGTAAAAGATTCTGCTTTTCCATAACTCCAGGCAAAGGCATAATCTTTATCGAGTCCACTACCAGATTCATGACCACTATTTTGCAATTCTGCATTTCCTCTGATGGTATATTTTGCATAGTCATACGTAACATATAAGTGACCTGCATAAGAGGCTGCCCCAATTCCGGCAGCAATAACTAATACTGTTGATGCCTTTAGAAATCGAGGTAGGTTTTTCTCTTTGAATTGATAAACGCCTTCGGCGATTACAAAACAGAGTACCCCAAATAATAAATACACTGTGATTTGGGGATGGCCTGCCCATACTTCTAACGCAACGGCGCCTGCTGTTAATGCTCCACCCACCCATAAGTTGGTTCGATAAGTATACCTGATACCGGCTAACACCAAAGGCATATAGGCAATTGCTAAGGATTTATTGTAGTGCCCAGCTTCAATAATGATTAAGTTATACGATGCAAACGCATAGGCAAAAGCACCTAAAGCTGACCACCAGGGCGATATCCCATAAGCCAATAAAAGGAGATAAAAGCCTACCAGATATAAAATCATTAAGGGGATAGGCTGGGGTAATCCATTATAGGTAAGGTCTGCTAATAGAGAAAAAGGATTGGCAGTACTTTCCATGCCGGTGATTTGGTAAGTCGGCATACCTCCAAACATAGCGTTGGTCCAAAGGGCGGTTTCTCCGGTTTTTTCTTTGTAAGCATTGATTTCATGCGCCATTCCGGATACCTGAATCAAATCGGATTGACCTAGTTTTTTTCCTCCCAGCACTGGAGAAAAATAAATACAGGAGATTGCAAAGAACAATCCCAAAATGATCAATTGTACAGCCCATGGGGGCAGGGTGCGCTTTTTGGTTAAATCAGTCATAGGTTGTGACAGGTATAGAAAGCTAAATTAGGAAATAGTCTGCTTAGGTGAGGAAACCAATTACCAGGCAGTGTCGGCTTTCCAAGGAAGCCAAATAATTTCAGGGTTGTTTTTCATATACTCCGGTTTCGGTCCGTCCATTATTAACATACCTACCTTCAATCCTTTTTTACGTAATATTTCTAAGAGTGCTTCACTCGGCCATCCATTATAGGTAATATGTTTTGAATAAATCATTGCATCAATATACTGATGACGATCAGTTCCAAACAAAACGGCACCCGGTGGCAATACATAACCACATTTATCAAATATATTCTTATTATATCTAAGGATACTATTGTAAATATTTGTAGAGTCTTGTAAAGTATATGTTTTTTGAATTTCTTCAATATTCCGGCCCATTACAGCAATAACCAGAATTCCGAAACTTATTATAATGACTTTGAACTTTTTACTAATAATCCAGTTCTCTATATATTTACCTGTGGATCCTAATGCCAACCAACAAACCAAACTACACATAAAAGGATAGGACGGCATTTTTGTAGCTGCTATTGAATAAAAAATATAAACCCCAAGCACCCCACCAAACAAGGCAATAGTTACCCTTTTCGATTTAGATAAATAATACCAAGTAACAAATCCGGGAATGAGTAATAAATGCCCCAACCATCCATATAATGAAGTTAAATTGTGGCTTAAATAAAAATCCCACGGTTCTTGATGACCCTCTAATGCATTAAATAAATGCAATTGATTATATTCCATTTCGTGTGCATATTCCATTGGAAAATTTAAATACGCGTAAATTTGCCAGGGCAAAAAAATCAACATACAAACCAATAGAGCTAATAGAAAATCTTTCCAAGCAGAATTGTTTTTCCATAAATTTCCCATCAATAAATAAATTGCCCATACTCCGAAGATCCATGCACCAGGTAGCCATTTAGTTAACATCGCTATTCCTACAAAGATGCCGGTAAGTATTATCCAACGCTTTTTATTTGTGTGAATATATTCAAGCCAAGCCCACACACTGCTTGAAACCATTACAAAAAAACATACATCATTTTGATCCACTAAATTCCGACCAGATACTAATCCAAATAGCCACCCGGAATAAGTAACGAACCATGCGGCATAATAGCCTGCACTTGATAAGTCCAATAATTTACCGGTACGCCATATCATAGGTATAACTGCAACACTCAATAAGGCATGAGGTAATCTAAAAACCCAGGGAGTATTACCTCCTATAGCCATACTAATGGTAGATAACCAAAGGAAAAATGGTTGTTTATGTAACCAAATGGTACAACCGTTCCAATCTAAAGTTAAATGATTGGGGTCATAATCTTCAAAAAACAATAAAGGCTTAAAAGGATTTTGAATTAAATTTTGTGAAACCAATGCATGAAATCTTTCATCCCATAAATTATAAAAGGGATCTAATTCTGCTGCCAGCAAATACCAACTGATACCCGAAAGGGTTAAAAAAATAATAGATAGTTTTTCTTTTTTTGTAACACCAAAAAAAATACTGAATAAAGAAAGTCCATATCCGACTATAATCAGGAGCAGTTCAATTTCAGTAAAATAACTATGAAGGGATTCTTTTATCCAGAAAAACATAATCTAGGTTATTCACCCTGATAATCGCCTCTAAATTCTCCTTTAAAAAATGAAGTAAAATTATATCCCCAGGTTTTTAATAAATCCATGCATACAAAATCTTGATCGGTATCAATTGCTAAAAAAATAATTGGATGATGTTTGCGAATCATTTGTTCAGCTCCGAGTACTGCATCATACGCACCCCCTTCAATATCAATTTTGATAATGTTTGCGGGAGGAATTAAGCCTTCAGCAATCAGGTTGTCAATTTTTCGAATTTGAACATTGCCTTCCCCTTCTTCCTCTGAGAGGTGACTTAAACAGGGGTGGAGTTCCATCATAAATCTGCCGAATCCTTCTTTATTTCCTACCGCAAAAGGCATTAATACCAGGTTCGAAAAATTATTGATTTGTTTATGTTTTTCTAGCCAGGTTAAATTTCTGGGATCGGGTTCAAAGGCTACCACTTTTCCGGTATTTCCTACCAATCTGGATGCAATCACTGAGTAAAACCCAACATTTGCCCCAAGGTCATAAAAAACTTTTCCGGGCGCTAAACTTTCAACGATGGCAACTTGTTTAGGGCTTTCAAAGCTACCTCTCCAAAAGCCTAATAAACTTGCGTTAGGATACCATTTTATGCCTTTGCCAGCACCTGCTAATATTTGAGCAGGCCGTTGATTAAAATACCACCGGATGATGTGGCGAACCGGTTCCAGCAAAGTGTTTCTCATGGTAATTAAAATAATGCAGGTAAAGATACCCAAAAAGTGTGTGTTGTGGTAGTATAACCAATTGACAAATGCTTGGCTTGGGCAGGCAATGTTACTATGAATCTTACTTACCGATGAGCCTTTCATGAATAAATAATTACAACACCAAATTAACCTTCCCTATATTAATATTTAAGGTTGGTGACAATACGATGCGAAATGTAATTGTTAATTGGAGGGGTTAAATCAGGACGGATGTATATCTTAAACATATTTTCCGATTTCGAAAATTTAATTTAACTTCCATAAAACGGATACTTAATTTTTAAGATGGAGATAGGAGTAGTTAAATCCGAAAATGAAAAGATAATGGGATAATTTTGTTGACCAATTTTATTTATGTTACTGAAATGTGTTTTTTATATTTATTTATATTAAGTTGTTTGCTTTTAATCCCTATTTTGAGGAGACCTTTCAAAGTTTTCCTATAATCGCTAATTTTTTAGAAATCGCCTTAACAAATGATAAGATACGGAAGGATTCACAAAAAAATGTAATTCAAGGCTTTTTTAGTTAAAAAACAGGGTTAAGTATTTTTTGCTTCGCTTAAATTGACTTTATTTTACAATTCGATACGCAAGTAAAATAATTATATTATAAGTATCTGCTATTGGATTTAAATAGGAGGCATATTTTTGCAAAAAGAACCGATAGTTGTCATCAGTTTTGAAGATATTTTCGAATCCGTTTGCATGATTATATAGGTGATAGTATTTGCCGGGATGAAACATAGGTGTGCTGTAATTATAGTTTTACGATCAGGGCTTTTGAGGCCATGATTTTTTAAAAGTAAAATATATAATCAGAAAAACGCTGGAAACTTTACAACCTCCAAGGTCTTAAGACCTTG
>RFSG01000249.1 GCA_009924095.1 Sphingobacteriia bacterium | reverse complement strand
TAATTTGATGCGTTCGGAACTCGTGGCATAACTAATCTAATTTGATCAATTGGACCAGGGGGATTCATAGTAATACCATTGGCTAAACACCAAGCATTAAAAGCACCAACAGCTCCTATATCGGTTAAAATTATTGTACCGAAGCTGGTTAGCGCAAACCCAATCGCTATATTTTTTTGAATGCAACAAACTAAGTTATTCAATGTACTAATTATGTTATGAGGATATGGCGCAATCCCGGCTCCCCATGCGCTTATACATGCTGCTCTAAAATAACGATTTGGTGTAGTAACGGTACCTCTAGTTTTTGAATAACTTATAGCGTAAGGAAATAGATCTATTAGCAAAAAGCCTTCTCTAGCGCATGCCTTTAAAAATGAAACAGTATCTGGAAAAACCATTCTACGAAATAATGCATTTTTAATAGCACTTGTCCATACTTGGCCCGTTGTAGGATTGCCGGTTGCAGCATTCCATCGAAGAGGAGATGGATTGTAAAAATAATTATTCGGTGTCGGTGGAGGGGCTTCACCAATTAAGATCTTTTTTATTCTAGGCCTACATTTTTCCCATTTATTCTTTTCGAAAGCATTTTGAATTTCCTCCGTAGTCATTTCGACAGGATATTCTCCCTCGGCATTCATTATACACAAATAGTATATATATCGCATAAAGTGAACATAATAGTCTCTTAAGTAATCTGGGAAAGGCTGGACTGCTTTGCCATTGAAGTAACCTCCAGGAATTCCTACCGGGTAATTGTAATCTGCTGCTGTTATCATATATGGTTGGTTTTAAAATTTTCACATAACGGTTTCGGGCTTTGCGAAGTGGCGATTTTCACCATCCCGCACCTGCGGGATTGATGCGGAGAACCAAACTTTGATTAACCGCAAATGTGTCTGCGGAGCACTGAACCGCTCCCGATTTTCATCGGGACCAAACCCGTGTTAGTGGCTGGCATTATCTTTAAATTTTTGTTTTAAGATGCTGTTCCATTCGTCTTTTAGAATACTCAAC
>RFSG01000248.1 GCA_009924095.1 Sphingobacteriia bacterium | reverse complement strand
AGGTAGTTAACATTTCCGGATACAGAAATTACCGCGGGGATTTGAGCCATGCTTGTCACGGCAGTTGCAAAAAGCAGCATTAAGATGCCTGCTAAGTTGCGAAGTGTAGATTTTTTCATTTTTGAAAAGTGTTTATGAAATGGAGTAACTGTGGCTTTTGATTTTCTATCTTACATTAATAGTAAGAGTAGAGGTTTTTGAAAAATTGTGATTATTTCTGCTTCGAACTCGACAAACGAAATTATTAGTTCCTATTGATCGAACTGAAAATGAAATTTCTCGGTTTGCACTATTGTTTAAATAATTTACAACAGTTTGTATTCCTCCACTATTTATTTCAAAATAGGAAGGATCAATATAATTTTCGCAGCTTACATCATTCTGAATGAAATAGCTGTAAGGAATGGTAACAAATGCGTTGCTGTTTAGGTTGATAACATCGTTTTGAGGGCTGAAATAATTATCACACTCATTACGATTCAAAACCAAATATGAATTCCCGATTACCCGTCCCGATGCAATTACATTGTAGTACACGGTATCAATTCTATCAGTGGGTTTTTGGGTCCTTATTATCAAATTCCCGCCGGCATCACCGGTAATTCTTAAATTTCTATTATTGGAATAACCCTCAACTCTATCAATAGATGAACGGCAAATGACATCATTGTTTAATACAGGGAAAACCAATAATGAATCAAAAACACTTATTTCTAAGTAGTCAGGTCTTATTTCAACAAAACACCTCACATTTACTTGCACAGGTACCACATACCTTTTAGAGGTATTATCGGCATAACGCGCATCAAACTTTAAGGTATCATTTCCAACAAAACCTTGATTGGGTACATAGGCAAAGCTTTCTTTTTGCTTTACAAAAAACAGCTTGCCATGATTGGGTTGAAGAGCCTTAATGGTTACCCCCGGAACGAACCCAAGTGAGTCAAACGGATTGTAGAAAAGAGTATCGCCACTCATAAGCTCAACTTGTGCAGGTGTAGCTTCAGGTAGGCGAGGGTA
>RFSG01000247.1 GCA_009924095.1 Sphingobacteriia bacterium | reverse complement strand
AAGGGACTTAAGTCCCTTTTTTTTAGGTATTGGTTCCGTAGCTCAGCTGGATAGAGCAACTGCCTTCTAAGCAGTAGGTCGATGGTTCGAATCCATCCGGAATCACAAAATTTTTTTGCTTATTGGGTTTGCACGTTTTTTACGTTTTATTTTAAAAATTACGTTACCGTTTTTAAACACAAATAAATAATACTGGGTAATGTACTTCTCTAATATTTCTGTCAACCTAATCCTTTATTGATTTTATCCTTTGAAGATTATTTTAAGTTGAGATTTTTTGATATAAAGTAATATATTTATTACTTTTATAGGAGTGAAATACAACGACCTTTTTAAACTTCTTAAAGAAAACGGTTGGGTCATAAAAAGGCAAAAAGGTAGTCATGTAATCTTGTCTCACCCCGAAAAGCCTGAACAATTGACCGTTCCTTATCATTCCGGTAAAGAAGTTAAAAAAGGCTTATTGGTAGCTATTCTAAAACAAGCGAACATCAAAACAAAGAAGAGATGAAAAACCCGAAATTTAAAATAACGGTAACCAAAGAAAACAAAGGTTATAGTGCAATAACTCAGGTAAAAAACAATATTATCGTAACTGAGGCCGAGAATTTCGAGGAACTAAAAATAAACATTTTGGAGGCAATAAACTTTACCTTCGAAGATAAAGGTCTTAATTACACAATTGAGGTTGTTCAGTTTACGTATGACCTTGGCAGTTTCTTCGAATTTTACAAAGTAATCAATGCTAAAGCACTTTCTGAACGTATTGGAATGAATCAAAGTTTATTGTCACAATATATTAAAGGCATCAAAAAACCTTCTCCTCCTCAAACAAAACGCATTTTAATGGGAATACAACAAATTGGAAAAGAACTTTCTGAAGTAAACATATTACTTTAATTGATATTAAGAAATATTAATCCTTTATTAAATTATTATTGAAATATTTTCAGCTTTTGTTATCCTTTTAATTATTTTACTATAAAAAGTTATTCCTTTATTTATATATACATGAAAATTCATTGTTAC
>RFSG01000246.1 GCA_009924095.1 Sphingobacteriia bacterium | reverse complement strand
ATCAGCATCATCCTCCTTTTCATTTTCATCGTATACCTCTGGTAATAAATAAGGTTCTGAATAGGAGGTTTGGATTCCAATAAAATCCACCATTTTTTCTACCTCCGGGGTATCAATAAATGCATTTTGAATTCGAATCAGGTCATTTCCAGTGGACAATAATAAATCTCCGCGCCCGATTAATTGATCAGCCCCTCCTTGGTCTAAGATAGTTCTGGAGTCAATTTTAGAGGATACCCGATATGAAATCCGGGTTGGAAAATTTGCTTTTATAATTCCGGTGATTACATTTACCGAGGGTCTTTGGGTTGCGACTACCAAATGAATTCCTACCGCTCTTGCCAACTGTGCTAATCTTGCAATAGGCATTTCTACTTCTTTTCCAGCGGTCATCATTAAATCTGCTAATTCATCAATTACGAGAACGATGTAAGGAAAAAAACGATGCCCTTTTAAAGGGTTTAATCTTCGATTTAAGAACTTTGAATTATATTCTCTAAGGTTTCGGGTAGATGCCATTTTTAGTAAGTCATAGCGATTATCCATTTCCTTACATAAGCTGGTTAATACATGTATAACTTGTCGGGTATCCGTAATAATAGCATCCTCATAATTCGGCATTTTTGCCAGAAAGTGATTTAAGATTGGTTGATACAAAGGCATTTCTACCTTTTTAGGGTCAATCAACACAAATTTCACTTCGGAAGGGTGTCGCTTATAGAGAATAGAGGCAATTATATTATTTAACCCTACTGATTTTCCCTGACCCGTAGCCCCAGCAATTAATAGATGGGGCATTTTGGTTAGGTCAGCGATATAAACCTCATTGGTAATCGTTTTCCCTATAGCAATAGGTAATTCAGCAGTACTTTCTCTAAATTTATCAGTTCCAATTACGCTGCGAAAGGTAACGATTTCAGGATTTGAATTAGGTATCTCAATTCCGATGGTTCCTTTTCCCGGAATTGGGGCAATAATACGTATCCCCATTGCAGATAAACTTAAAGCAATATCATCTTCAAGATTTCGAATTCTG
>RFSG01000245.1 GCA_009924095.1 Sphingobacteriia bacterium | reverse complement strand
ATCAGCATCATCCTCCTTTTCATTTTCATCGTATACCTCTGGTAATAAATAAGGTTCTGAATAGGAGGTTTGGATTCCAATAAAATCCACCATTTTTTCCACTTCCGGTGTATCAATAAAAGCATTTTGAATACGGATTAAATCGTTTCCAGTTGACAATAATAGATCTCCACGACCAATTAATTGATCTGCCCCACCTTGATCTAAGATAGTTCTGGAGTCAATTTTAGAAGAAACGCGATAAGAAATCCGTGTTGGAAAGTTTGCTTTTATTATTCCAGTGATGACATTTACCGATGGTCTTTGGGTTGCGACTACTAAATGAATTCCCACAGCTCTTGCCAATTGAGCTAACCGGGCAATTGGCATTTCCACTTCTTTGCCAGCTGTCATCATTAAATCAGCTAATTCATCAATAACGAGAACGATATAAGGAAAAAAACGATGCCCCTTTAAGGGATTTAATCTTCGATTTAAAAACTTTGAATTATATTCTCTCAGGTTTCGGGTAGATGCCATTTTTAGTAAGTCATACCGATTATCCATTTCCTTACAAAGGCTGGTTAATACATGAATAACTTGTCGAGTATCCGTAATAATTGCATCTTCATAATTCGGCATTTTTGCCAGAAAGTGATTTAAGATGGGTTGATACAAAGGCATTTCAACCTTTTTAGGATCAATCAACACAAATTTTACTTCGGAAGGATGTCGTTTATAAAGAATAGAGGCGATAATATTATTTAACCCCACTGATTTTCCCTGCCCAGTTGCTCCTGCAATTAAGAGATGGGGCATTTTTGTTAAATCAGCAATATAAACTTCATTGGTAATTGTTTTCCCAATAGCGATAGGTAATTCGGCCGTGCTTTCTCTAAATTTATCCGTGCCAATTACGCTACGGAACGTAACGATTTCAGGATTTGAATTTGGTATTTCAATTCCGATGGTTCCTTTTCCCGGAATTGGGGCAATAATACGTATCCCCATTGCAGATAAACTTAAAGCAATATCATCTTCAAGATTTCGAATTCTG
>RFSG01000244.1 GCA_009924095.1 Sphingobacteriia bacterium | reverse complement strand
CTTATTTCATAAGTTTTTTCTTCTCCACCAAAAGCAACCAGATCAGCCACGCCGGGAACGGAACGTAATTGCCGATCGATAACCCAATTTTGAATAGTTAATAATTCCCTTGAATTCCGGGATTTACTTTCGAGGGTATAGCGAAAAACTTCCCCAGTAGGGCCATAGGGGGGTTGAACATCGGGGCTTACCCCATCCGGCAGATAAACGTTACTTAATAAATTATTGACTTGTTGCCGGGCGAAAAAATCTTCTACCCCATCTTCAAAAATTATTTTTATTACTGACAAGCCAAACATAGTAATGCTTCGTACACTTGTTTTTTTCTGCACGGAATTCATAGCAATTTCTATAGGCGTAGTAACAAACCGTTCAATTTCCTCAGCACTTTTTCCATTCCATTCGGTTACAATAATTATTTGAGTGTTGGTAACATCCGGAAAAGCTTCAATTGGCATATTCTGAAATGCAACAATTCCAGAAATAACCAAAGCGGCTACCCAAAAAAAAGTAAAGGGTTTATTCTTTAAGGAAAATCCAATAATATTTCGAATCAATTTATTCATTTATTAATCATTTAATGCATCATAAATCAGCAATTGATTACGGGTAATTACTTTTTCCCCTTCTTTTAATCCGGAATGAATAAAAACTGTATTTCCTACCTGACGAAAAACATCTACCGGCCGGGTTTCTATATTATTTCTGTCATTAAATACCATTACAAAATTTTTACTTTGATCAAAAACGATTGCTTCGCCCGGGATAGCGAGCATATCAGAATTTTCGAAAAAAGAAAGTTTAATAGTTGCCTGCATTTCAGGCTTTAATAAGAAATCATCATTGGAAAGTTTAATGCGCACTTTCATAGCTTTGGTATCGGGATCAATAACGTTAAATATTTTATCCACTTTCCCAAAAAATTTCCGGTCGGGATAACTTAAGGTACTCACTGCTGCATCCAAACCTAATTTTACTTTATTAATTTCGCTTTCATTTACATTAGCAATTGCCCATACTTCTTTAATTTCGGCAATATCAAAAATATT
>RFSG01000243.1 GCA_009924095.1 Sphingobacteriia bacterium | reverse complement strand
GTATACATATATTTATAAGTAATTTATATAATTATAGAGGATAAACCAGTGAAACCATCTACACCAGAATCTAGTTCAAACATTAGAGGAAAATTTTTAGATGAAACTTTAGGCACTTCCATTCTTTCCTTAGACGGAAGAATGCACATGGTAAATAAAAGCGGCCCCACGGCCAGTAGCTTATGGTTTAAAAATTACGATGGTTCAGAAGCAAATGTAATATTTCCTTCAGGATTTTCTGGTTCTTTTTTGTTTCCATACGCAATGGGAATCGGTGGAGTTTGCGGTAGTAATTTTGTTGGAACGTATTTTATTGAAAACAGTTCTTTGATATCTCCAACAATTATTAGTTTATTAGGAATGACCTTATCCATAAACACAAACGCCAATAAACAATATTTTATTAATTCCTCTGGGTATTTGGATAAAACTGTCAACACCCAATTGACTAAAACTCATAATTACAATTCAACAACAGGAAATTGGGATGTGCGAGGTATACAGCTTGAACCTAGAAGTTGTAATGTTTTAAACACTGATACTCCTGTGTTTGGTGCTACCGGAGCAACATTAGGAATTGCCACCGATTTTGCTGCTGGATATTGGAATTCAACAACAATACCCAACGGAATGACTGTATGGAAACTTGTAGAAGAAGGTAACGCACTTCCAGAAAATACGTGTTGGTTTTCTAATCAATCTATAACTTTATTGGGAAATACACTACCAACACAGTCTGTGGGAGCCTCTCCTGATGGTATCAGTTTTTCTGCTTTTATGGTTTCAGGGTTTTTTACAGGACCCAATAAATCAGTATCAGGGATCACCAAAGATATAATTCAAATCTGGTTGGCAACGTCTCCCAGCGGTCTGGTTAAAAAATCTGTGTATTTTGATTTAAACACTTGCTCTGTTGCATCAGTTTCTGCTGGTGGTATAACTAATGCGTATTTTTCTACTGAAAGATACGCAAACGGTTGGTGTCGTTGTTTTGCTGGAGTAATTTATACGGGTGCAACTTATCCTGCAGACGCTGCTTACGGATTTTCT
>RFSG01000242.1 GCA_009924095.1 Sphingobacteriia bacterium | reverse complement strand
TTTAGGCTGCTTAACTTCGTTTAAGTCTATTGGGAGTGGACTTGTGAAAATTTAGGGGCACCGTAAACTTTGGTAATGCTTTTTACCAATAGGATACAGGAATGCCGCTGAATAAAGTGTAAACTCATATTTTCCACACTTAAAAATTTTTCAACCATGAAAAATTCTCTTTTCTCCCAAATTTCCTTCTCCATAGGGGGGGTATGCCAAATTTTATTTGGTAGTTATGTTCAGCCTATTGGTTAGCCTTAGGGCTATTGCCCAGCCGGGTGAACCAGTTACACCTTGTCAAGAAACCTTCCAAATACCGATATCTTACTCATTAAGAACCCTACCTTGTCATTCTTCTGATCCATTATCAAAGGAATTCATCATTTCTCTCGGGCCTGGTTCAGGAAGCCAATATGTTGTGTCGGATCCTTCTAATCAGTCAACTATTACAGGACCAACCATTAATAATGGTGTTTACACTTATAAGATTAGTTTTGATGCCACAGGTTGGCGAAGATTGGTCATCACAACTAATAAGGAGTGTTTTGAGACAACAATTTTAGATGTACCTGTACTTTGTGAATGTCCAAGTTTACCTTATAAAGTTTTAGGTAACTTAACTCAAAATGAAACTAAAGTTACAGGTTCGGATTTATCCGGAGTTGCCAATTTTTATATAATTAACAATATAATACTCAATGACTTTATAGATATTCATATCGAAGGTCAGTCCTTTACAGTCTTGGGGAAAAACGAATATAATAGATCCACCCCTGGAGGAAATATTTTTGGACCTTGGATTTTTATCGGAAAGTACCTTCCAATATACTCAGCAGTTTATTGCGGATCTAATAATGGTGATTTAACTACCTTCAAAGGCGACCCTTGTTTTGGTATGTGGGGCGGGATTAATGTGCCATTTCCTGCAATTAATGCTCAAACTTTGCGAATGGAAAATACCTTGATAAGAGACGCTTATAGAGCCGTAGGATTAACAATGGGAATATCAGGTGTGGCAGAAATAGAAAATTGCAGTTTTTTTTCAAACTTATATGGAATAGTTTCAAAACATAT
>RFSG01000241.1 GCA_009924095.1 Sphingobacteriia bacterium | reverse complement strand
GCCGAAGGGTTTTTACCAGCACAAATTTTTCATTCATTGGGTTTACCACTTTAATTAACGTTCCTTCGGGAAGATCACGATGGAGACCATACATAGGTTCTTCGACAATTCGGGAGTCGGTAATTACTTCAATTTTTCCTGGCCATACCACGTACCAGGCGGGGGTTCCGCGCAAATCTTTTCTATACGTAACGATGGCTGAGGAGTCTAAATAATTAGGTTTAATATTCTCTTCTGTTGAAGTAAGTAGCCTTTCTGCTGGGGGTAAGGTAGAAAGTATCCCCAGACCTGGATCAGGTGTTGGGGAAGTGATAGTTGTGGGAGGAATAGAATCGGATTTAGGATGACTGGTTGGCGTTTCCTGAACTATTTCAGTAGGATGGTTAGCGACAGGGGTAAGGGGAACCAGGTAAATGGTTCCCACATTCAGCGCATCTGGTTTGCCAGGGTTAGCACTTCGTAACTGATCCACGGGTATTTTGTATTTTCGTTGTAAGCCAAAGAGAGTTTCTCCTTTTTCAACCTTGTGCAGGATGTAGGATTTATCTCCCACTTTACGAACTCCAACGGAATCTCTTATGGATGTAGCTGCAATAACAACATTAGTTATTATCAACAGAGATATTATAATTTTATATATCATCTTCACTTTTACCATTTAATACCATTTCTACTCAGTGCATTTTGTGCACTGGCAGAACCCAATCGGGCTGCAGCCTGATAGGCTTCCACGGTTTCTTTAATTTTGCCCATTCTTTCGTAAGCCATTGCCAAATTAGTCCAGGAGTTGACTTCTTTAGGGTCGGCCTGAGTTGCTTTTAAGAAATAGATAGATGCACTATCAAAAGTATTTTCTTTAGCATAGGCAATGCCTATTCTATTAAATAAATCAGCGGGAGAAGCACCTGCCTGAATGGCTTTTTCAAACCACTGAATCATTGCAATTTTATTTTGTGCTAATTCATTTACTTCTCCCATTCCCACCAACGCATTTTTTTCCTTTGGATTTAGTTGTAATGCCTGGGTATAGGAATATTTTGCACTATCTAATTTACCTAAGGATTTATA
>RFSG01000025.1 GCA_009924095.1 Sphingobacteriia bacterium | reverse complement strand
AAAATTTATTGTCTGAAAACATTCGATATGCTGTAATAAAATGCATTTCATGTCTTTCACTAAACCAATATCCTTTATTTTCATTAAATTGGTATAAAGTATGTTTAAACACTCTATCAATGGTAGAGGGCTTAGAGAAACTAAGTAAAGAAAAAAGAATTGTCAGAGCGCCTATAAATAAAAGAAATTGCTTTTTGCTTGGTAGTAAAATCAAATATAAGAGAACTGTCATAATAAAATAAAACAAAGATGTTCTTTCTCCGCTAAAAAAGACTAAACAAGTTGCCATGCAAATTAAAAAAAATCTTAAAAAATTACCTCGTTTGAAGTTTTCTAGATAAGAAATGGCAATAAGAATTGGTAAAGTTCTATAAACATAACTACCCATAACCAATTTATCTCCAAAAAAACTAGAAATTCTGCCTTCTTTAATTGGATATCCTAAAATATTAATACCCATTTTTAATATATCCCTAAATATAAATCCTTTAAAAAACAACCCAAGTTCAAAAACAAATTTTACTAATAATTAAAAAACAATTAACCAACTAATTTTTTCATAGAATACTGTTGCAATTAAATTAATAAGCGTATAAATCAATAAACTTGTATATTATCGATAACCTTCTTTTTTATATAATCGATTTTATTTTTTTCGGGCTAAAAATTTATCTCTGAATTCTTCCCATTTTTGGGTTAAGAATGCATCTTCCTTAAAGAATGCTAAGATAGGCTCCATATCCTGAGGGGTGAAAAAATAAGGGACAGCAGTAATTACATTTCCGGTAGGTTCCAATACTAAGGTAGTAGGTAAAATCAATTGATTTTGCGATAAGGAAATTGCCAATTGATGGAACTGATTTGTTTCTGCCCCTCCATTCACATACTGTTTATCTTTATAAGTGATAGTATCCTGAGTTTGGGCATCCAACAACACTGGATAAAAATTATCTCTGAGATAAGTAGCAATGACAGGATCTCCCCAGGAGGTTCTTTCCATCACTTTACATCCTGTGCACCATTCTGTGCGCAAAAACACCAATACTTTTTTAGGCGTTTTTGCGGATAGACTAAGTGCTTCAGGCAAAGAATACCATTTCAAAGTATCTGAGGGTTTGTAAGTAGAATCGTAAAAGGCTTTTTGATACAGTTGATTAAATGCTTCAGCCTGGGTGGTTTTATAAATGTTTTCAGTATAATAAACCAAAAATGGTTCAAGGTTTTTGGGTTCCAAATAACCCGGCACCATCATAGAACTATTTAAGTCTGCTGTCATAAATACCGTAGTAGGATAAGACATATTTCCACCCAACATCCGGATGGCAAACTCATGTGCACTTCGGTTTCCGGTGCCTTTATTCATCAGCGTATCCCCTTTAAACACAAGAGTGTCGTGGGTTTCGGCATTAAACTTAACCGGATAAAAATACATATTGATATAACTTGCCAACCCAGGAACGGAATAGGTGTTTTTATCCATTACCTTACACCATCCACACCAATCTGTATAAAAATCTATCAGCAAAGGTTTTTGTTGAATTTTAGATTGTTGTTCCGCCTCTTCAATACTCATCCATTTTACGCCCCCAGAATCCTGACCATAAAGGATTGGGATTACCATAAAAATGCAAAGGGTAAATAGGTATTTCATACTACTAAATTAAAGGTATTCAGGATTCTAAGGAAGATAAATTTCGTTTTTAAGGATTTAGAAATTCACACCATTAACGATTAATGTGCTTGTGAACGTACATGATTACCCCGCTAAAAACGTATGGCCATCATGGAAATATCGTCGCCGGAAGGAATCCCCTGAGCGAATTCCAATTGGGTTTGACGCATATGGGCGATTACAGATTCAATAGGAAGGGATTGATGGCTTTGTAATACTTCTAGAACCCGAAGGGCACCAAATTGTTCTTCAGAGGGATTTAGTTGTTCCGTAAGTCCATCTGTATATAAAAACAAAACAGAACCTGGAGAGAGGGTCGCTGTACCTACCTCAACTCCTGAAAGTGCCATAATTCCAAGAGGGATACAACCTGCCATCAATTCTTGATGTTGATTGGCATTGACCAACAGTGGTGGGTTATGGCCGGCGTTGATGTAGGTAATTGTTTGTTTCTCTAATTCAATTTTTCCGAGAAAAAGAGTTACAAATTTTTCCCCCTGATTGATGGCAAACAAGGTTTCATGTAGACTTAAAATAATGTCCTCCAAAGGAAGTTCATTTCTGACCAACGCCTTAAGCGATGCTTGCATAACAGCCATCACAAGCGCAGCACTAATGCTCTTCCCTGCAACATCTGCCATGCATACATAAAAACAATTCTCCTTTACCTTAACAATATCATAAAAATCACCTCCCACCTGAAGGTTAGGCATATTAAGCGCCGAAGCCTCAACGTTGAGAAAAATATCAAACCGTCTGGGTAACAGCCGTTGTTGAATTTCTTCGGCTAAAGTAAGTTCCCGCTTGAGTGCCTCCTGAGTTACCTTTTCGTCGAACAGGCGTTTGTTTTCTAAAGCAATACCGAGGATTTTCACCACCGTTTGCATAAAAATCAAATCGTTTTGTTGTTCGGGAAAACTATGAGCAAAATCCCCAACCATCAAAAGGCCTTCTAAGCCTTGTTTACCCGTAAAGGGAATTAGATATTCAAAACCATTTTCTTGAAGCCAAGGCAACGTAAGGGTATTGGTAGCAGTAAGCAAGGTAATCTTAGAAACCTCTTGCAATTGTAGGGCTGTTGGTGTTGGCGTTCCAAATCCTAAGATTGGTTTAAGGGCTCCTTTTTCATAAATACACAAACACATTTTGCCAATTCCCAATTGAGCTCTGAGGGAATATCCGGCAACTCTTACAATTTGTTCCGGGCGGAAGTCAGTATTGATAGACTGCAGAATATCTAATATCGCATCCGACTCTTGTTGTTTGAGTTTAAGTAAAGTTGCGGTATCAGCCCGATGGTAGACATTGGTTTTCATTTCAGCTATTTTCACGCTTGGGATCAAAGGCATCCCGAAGCCCATATCCAATCAGGTTCAAAGATACAACCAAAACAACGATTGCTAGTGCGGGAAACAATGCCATCCATTGCCCATCACTCAGGGCAATTTGGGTATATCCATCAAATAACAAACCGCCCCAACTGGGAGTAGGAGGCTGAACGCCAATTCCTAAAAAGCTCAATCCAGATTCCACCAATACTGCCGTTGAAAAGGTAGAAGCCGACAATACCCAAACGGTGCTTAAAAGATTAGGTAATAGATGTACCCTTAAAATTCTTCCGGAGGAAAACCCTAAGGTTTTGGCTGCTTCCACCCAGGGAAAGAATTTCATACTTAATACCTGCCCTCGAATTACTCTGGCGATATCCACCCACAAGGTAAGCCCTATCGCTACAAATATTTGCCAAAACCCTTTGCCTAATACAAACGCCAAAACCATTGCCAACAGTACTGCCGGAAGTGTCCATATCAAAGTAAAGAAAGCGGATAACAGCTTATCGATCCAGCCCCCGGAATATCCAGAGATAAGCCCTAAGCATACCCCTACAAAAACACTAATCAAAACCGCTACAATTCCAATGGTTACGGTGGTTCTGGAGCCCAAAATCATTCGGCTATAAATATCTCGTCCCAGCCCATCCGTACCTAACCAAAAAGTGAAGGATTGAATGGCCTGATTTTGAAACAAACTGTTCAAGTTGGATAAGGGTAAGGATATCCATTTTTTAGAAATCGTAAACAAGTATACAGTATCCCTTTTTACAATATAAGGAGTCCCTTGTTTCAATAGGCAATACTGGGTAAAGGGATGTTGGATATCTATGGAAAACCATTTCTCTGGGATAAGAATTTTTATGGCTTGTCCAGAGGCCTTTACCAATAAAAGTGTATCCCTATTTATTTTCCAAGCCTTCGAGGTAAGAAGTTCAATCTGATGAACAGAAACAGCGGAATTTGAATGGGGAAAAGAAACCAAATAAATTTTATGTCCGGGTGCTCGCCTCGCATTTCCTGAAAATTGTCGTGCTGCTTGAGGAGATGTATCGGTGCAGAGTAAAGGGGCAAAAATTGCGATTAGGCAGATACTCGAAAATATGATTAGTCCTCCACAAGAAAGAGGATTCTGCAAAAATCTTTGAACCGTTTTATTTTTAGGCTGGAGGATTTTCAAGACCAGATTATCTATCGCATTCCGGAATGATGCAACAACCCTTCTTTCGTTGCGAGATATCTATATTCTTCCATATGATCCGCATCATAAAAAGCGGTTTTAATAAAATCTTTAGCCGTTTCGTCAAATACCAATGCCTGCACAAAACGTTGAGAGATTAAAAATCGTAATTCCGCGATAATAACAGGTTTAGGCGCTTCTACTTCCTCTAATATTTTATCCAAGGGCTCCACAAAATAAAGAGCATCTAAAATTTCAAATTGTACCGTATTCAGTTCAAACTTCATTGTATAATTCTATCTTTCCAAGCATACGATTTCAGATTTCCAGCAAGGCCCGCCCACAACACATAAGGAATATGCAAACATTGCTCAAGCAAAAATAGCCACATTAGTGATTTACGTTTAAAGAAACTTGTACCTAACCAAAGTACGATAGATTCTGAAATGATTTTTAATCCTAACACTACAAAAAACCAATTCACTATAGAAGGATCAAACAAGGCCCAAATGCCCGTAACCGGTATACCCAGAATGGATAAGTACACTATACTCATGGTTCGTGTAATGCCTGCATTCTTATAATGGGAACTTTTGCTTACCCATCGGATCCTTTGATTAACAAATTGTTTAAAGGATATACAAGGTGCAGTAGACACTATCGCTAAAGGACTTTTTTGGAAACAGACTTTGTAATCTGAATTGGAAAAGATTTTATGCATGAGGAGTTCATCATCCCCTGAAGCTATATGATCAATTCCTTCGAAACCTTTTACCGCTAAAAATGCAGATCTTCTATACGCCAGATTTGCTCCATTACACATGTTTGGTTTTTTTCGATGCATACTTCCGGCACCCAGCACAATTAATCCAATAAATTCCAGGGCTTGAAATTGTTCAAACCAACTATTGTTTGACCACATTTGAACAGGGCCGGAAACCAATCCTACTTCAGGGGTAAAGGCTTGCATCATTTCACTCACCCATTCTTTACCCATGCGACAATCAGCATCGGTCGTTAAAATAATTTCTCCAGAAGAGGCTTGAATCGCTTGTTGAATAGCAGCTTTTTTATACGCTTTTCCTTGCGGCTTTTCCAAAGAAATTCTTTTCCATTTTGGATGCGTTGCAACAAATTCATTTGCAATCGCCGCAGTTCTGTCAGTGGAATAATCATCAACAATAATTACCTCCAAGGCTTCTGATGGATAGGATTGATGAGAAATATCCAGAAGTAAGTCTCTTAAATATTTTTCTTCATTTCTTGCAGGAATTATTATCGTAACCGTTGGATGGCGATTACCTGAGGGGTTCTGAATTTTTTTCATGGTAAAAAAATGAAATCCATTCAGCAAGATGAATCCTGCGTAATAAATACTGCAACAGCTAAAAAAAATCAGCAGGAATACTATCATGAAACTTTTTTTCCAAATATCCGCATTCTTGGGAGCAAATACATACCCAAAACTGAAGGTAATGCCAGATTATATAAATACAATAAAAAGGTAGCATTAAAAGCAACTTCGGAAGGTACGCCAAATTCACCCATTACGGCAATAGCGATTGTTTCCCGAATCCCTAATTCAGATAAAGCAATACTGGGTACAAATGATTTGAAGAGATACATTAAAACGATCATCCAAATGGCTAATCCCACTCCTTGTGTGTAGCCATAAGCATATAAAAGCAACACAAATTGAAGAGTAAAAACCCCATACCGAATGGCAGACAACAGCAGAACCTTGCCTAATAAACCCGGGTTGAGTTGCTCAAGTGTAGAATGGGCAATGCGTAAATATTTATAATGCCGAAATCGGGATAAAACACGAATCATGGGTTTACGCGCAAAAGCCAACCAAATCATGGCAAATGAAATGACCACTACTCCAACGGCACCCCATATACGTAGGTGCATGGGCCATTCTGTTTTCCAATAAATATATCCTAAGAAAGCAAAAGCACCCATCCATAGCGTCACCATCATTTGGCAAATTCGATCTACAAACATGAGCACCACTGCTTCTACTCTTCGACCCGGGGGTAACAAAAAAATTCTTCCTCCATATTCCCCAATACGATTAGGGGTAAAAATACCAGTGGTCATTCCCGCTAGTACTGCTTCGATAGCACTTTTTAAGGTGGTTTCAGGATAAAAATTTCTAACCATCGTTCTCCATTTTAAACCTTCCATTCCAATGTTTATGGCAATCATAAAAAAAGATACTATTGCGGGAAGCCACAATAAATTCCCCAAATGATTAACTTGATAAGAGGTCTTCCATAAATGATGAACCAAATAAATAATTACGGCTACAGAAATTCCTCCCTTAATGAACAAAGGCAAATATTTATATCCTTTTTCAGTCATATCAATTCAAAGGACTGCCCACGCTCAGGAATTATCACCGAAGAATAACCCTTTTGAAACAATGCATTTTGAAATGCAGTCAGGGATTCAGATTCACCGTGTACTAAAAATGCTTTTTTAACTGTGGAAGGGTTTTGTAAACGTAAGAAAGATAGCAGTTCCGATTCATCTGCATGTGCGCTATAGGCATCCATCACTACTATCTTTGCCTTCACAGGGTATGTTTCTCCAAAGATTTGAATTTCTTTCGCACCCTCTCTTAATTTCCCCCCAATGGTATATGGGGTACAATATCCCACAATCAGAATACAATTATTAGAATTGGTAATATGATTCCGAATATGGTGTTTTATTCTTCCTGCTTCAATCATGCCCGATGCACTAATGATTATACAAGGCCCTTTTAATTCATTCAATGCTTTGGATTGTGCCACATCCCGAATGTAATGTAGTCGATTAAATCCAAATGGATTAGGGTCTTTTTGTAAATACCTAGACAATTCCGTGTCGAAACATTCCGGATGCAACTGGAACACATCGGTAGCATTAATGGCTAAGGGACTGTCTACATAAACCGGAATATCAGGGAGAAGTCCCGCATTGCTGAGTTTATCGAGTGCGTAAATAATTTCTTGGGTACGACCTACTGAAAATGCGGGGATAATAAGTTTCCCTTTTTGGGTCACACAGGTTTCAGTAACGATCTTTAGTAATTCTTTATCCGCATCCGGACCTTGTTCATGCTTTTTGCCCCCATAAGTACTTTCACATAAAAAATAATCAACGGGGGGTAAAGGAACCGGGTCTTTTAAGATAGGGGTATTAGGTCGACCTACATCTCCGGAAAAGCCAATCAACAAAGGAGGTTTTCCTGTCTCTGTTATCCTTAAGGTCACAGAGACAGAACCCAGTAAGTGACCTGCATCTTGAAAGATAAAAGCTATTTCAGAAGATATCTGAAACCATTTCCCATAGCCAATCGAAATAAATGCATTAATACAAGGCGCAATATCTTCAAGCGTGTATAAAGGATCTAAAGCGGGAAGTTTTTTTTTAGCTCTTCTGATGTTTTCATATTCAGTATCTTTTTCTTGAATATGCGCGCTATCCGCCAACATGATAGACGCCAAATCTAAGGTAGCGGCAGTAGAAAATATTGGACCTGAATATCCTTCTTTTACCAGACCAGGCAGGCGGCCTGAATGGTCAATATGAGCATGAGATAAGATTACATAATCAATTTCATTGGGAGAGATTGGCCATTCTCGATTGATTGTTTCTGACCCATGTGCATGGCCTTGGTACAATCCACAATCTAACAAAATCTTTTTCCCGGAGTGGGTTTCGAGAAGGTGCATACTACCCGTAACTTCTTGTGCTGCACCCCAAAAGGTAATTTTCATGAATAAGATGATTTGACTTGTTTACTTTTGTACCAAGCAGAGATTTACTTGCTCAATATTCAACAAAGATAAGCTTATCAGAAAGGTACTCACTTCCCCTCGTTGTATTTTGGGTATTGACCCTGGAACTATTGTAACAGGTTATGGGATCATTACAGTGGAGGAAGGCAAAATGAATTTGAACATCGCAGGAACCATTCAATTGGGAAAACAAGATGCAGATCATGCGGTGCGTTTAAAGAAGATATTTGACAGAGTTTTAGGATTGATTGAGGAATATCAGCCTGGAGAGATGGCGATTGAAGCTCCGTTTTTTGGTAAAAACGTACAATCCATGCTTAAATTAGGAAGGGCACAAGGGGTTGCCATGGCAGCTGCTTTATATAAGAACCTTCCGGTATATGAATATGCACCCCGAAAAATCAAACTAGCGGTTACAGGAAGAGGGAATGCCAGCAAAGAGCAAGTGTTAAAAATGTTGGAGAATATATTTAAACAGCCTATAGACCCTTTATTTATGGATGCATCCGATGGATTAGCAGCTGCGGTTTGTCATGCCTATCAATCCGGAAATCCTGCAGGTGGAGTATCTATTCATAAACCGAACGTAAAATCAGGTTGGAATGCTTACTTATCTGCGCATCCGGAAAAGATAAAAGGCAAGAAGCCTTAGATTTAAATATGGGCATAGATTCTGGCAGCCATTTGGGTCAACTCCTCAGGCGACCAGGCCGGTCGTGGTCGTGAAAAGTCCATGTCTGACAATTGGCTGATGGGAATCAAATGCATGTGTGCATGTGGCACCTCGAGCCCGATAACAGACACGCCAATCCGGTTACAAGGAACAACTTCCCTCAGGGCATTTGAAACTGCTTTTGCGAATAAATTCATTCCCATTAAAGTTTCATCATCCAGATCAAAGAAATAATCTATTTCCCTTTTAGGAACCAACAAGGTATGTCCAGGGGAAACCGGTTGAATATCTAAGAAGGCAATAAAATCCTGAGTTTCTGCAACCTTGTAACAAGGGATTTCTCCTTGAATAATTCTGGTAAAGATAGAAGCCATAGTGAAGCAGAATTAACGACCTATTTCTAACACTTCAAACGATAATACCCCGGCAGGAACTTTAATTTCAACGGTATCTCCTACTGACTTACCCAACAGGCCTTTTCCAATCGGGCTTTCAACCGAAATCTTTCCCTCTTTAAAATTGGCTTCTTTTTCAGAAACCAAATAATAGGTTACTTCTGTATTGCTTTTTAGGTTCTTGAGCTTAGCTTTAGAGAGTACTGTGATTTTGCTCATGTCCATTGAAGCGGAATCTACTATCCGAGCATTTGCCAGTAAATCTTCAAGTTTGGATATTCTTAATTCATGGTGACCTTGTGCCTCTCTTGCAGCATCATATTCAGCATTTTCTGACAAGTCCCCTTTTTCTCGGGCTTCTGCAATAGCGTGGGCTATTTCTGCTCGGCCTTTAGTTTTCAGCTCATGCAATTCGGCCTTTAGACTGGCAAGGCCTTCTTCGGTAAAGTATGAAATCTCTGCCATATCGTTGTAAATTTTTAATTATAGGGTTGGAATAAAAAAGGTCGATGCCCGTGGGCATCAACCTTTAATACGATTTAAAGTTAAATAAATTTTATTAGAGGTCTAAACGAATCCCTATGTTGTGTGTGCCATTGTATGGATTGCTAAGGCGATACGCATAATCCAAAGCAAATCGGGAAGTTTGGTCTTTCCCAGATTTAAAGGGCAATTCAAAAGTTGCCCCTAGAGATAATCCAGTGTGTGGATTCAGGCGAACATCATTAGCCATAAAATCAGGAAGTTTCTTATTGATTGCATAATCAGCCCAAATTCCTTTTTCGAAGGTATAAGCTGAACGAATCATAAACATTTTTCTGAATTTATATTCTAACCCTAACCCTAATTGATCATTAGAAAAGGTATGAGAATAAAATGATCCTAATGCAGTTAACTGATGGTTTTCGGCGAGGTCAAAATCATAGGATGCTCCAATTGCCAGGTAAGAGGGGATTTCAAATTTACTTCCCACCCGACTCACCGCAGAGGAAAATGCATTGGAGTTTAAGGTAGCTCTTTGTTGCAATCCATCCCCAGCAAAACGCATGGCCGGACCCACATTTCGAAGGGCTACTCCGAATTTCAATTTATCCCCTGTTTCTCCTAATGCACGGTATTGCACACCTGCATCAAAAGAAATTCCGGTAGCAGCTACATCCGTCATACTTTCGTGAATCATCCTAGTGGTAAACCCTACGTTAATATGATCGGTAAATGCCTTTGCATAGGAAAGACCTAAATTCATAATGGTCGGACTAAAGGTACCTAAACCACCATCCGGATTACTTTCGGTTGTTCTTTCAATATCTCCAAAATCGAATGCCATTACCGAAACCCCGATTACTCCACCTCTTTTAAATGCTTGGGAAAACCCGAAGGTGTTAATCCGAATATCAGAACCGCTGAGCCATTGGGTATGGCTAAACACTACTTCTGTTCTCTTCGTGAGGGATAATCCTGCAGGGTTATTGATCACGCTCTCGATTCCCGAAGCACCCGCTACATTCATCCCATTTACACCACTGCTTCTAGCCCAGGGATTAATGAGTAATTGAGTGGCCCCAGCTTGCCCTACCCGATCCGGATTACCTGCCATCAAATGTGCAGTCCCGGCGAATATCCAGCATCCAATAATTATAAGTCGCTTCATGTTCTTTTTCCTAGGGTTTGCAGTTTGCTTAATTAGAATGAATTTAGGTCAATTTCAGGCATAACTGCGAAAAACTTCACGGTCTTTTCACCCAATTCATATCCATTAATGTGAAGGATATACAATCCACTGGAAATGGGTACCCCTACACTATTTTGAAGATTCCAATTTTGAAAAGATTCAGATGAGTTTTTATCGAAAGTTCTTACCAACTGCCCACCCAAAGTGTAAATAGAGATCTTACACCTTTGAGGTAGATTGGTGATCTTAACTAAGTTCTGTAATTGCGAACTCTCATATTTGGAGAATGCATAATACGGGTTAGGCACCACTTTCACCTGATCGGCTAAAGAACGAGTAGCCACTTCTTTATTGTTCGTGGCTGCCGCATAACGCTTCATGTCAATCACATAAGTAGGATGCTCGTCAGGAATGCTTCCTTTAACGAATGGTCTATTTACCCGTAAACTCATTCTGGCTTCACAGGGCATATTAGCAGGATCTATAAACCTAAATTCTCCTCCACTCACAATGGGCACAGTGCACCATGCAACTTGGCGATAAACTGAGTCTAAAATACTAATTCCATTCACCTGACCATTTGCCTCAGAATAATTGAAAGGGGAATTATACACTAGAAATTGGCTTATCGCCGCACATCCATCATAAGGAGTATTCGTCACATATACATAGTGATGACCTCCAGCCAATACTTCTGTTCTTAAATCTCCTGATACTCCGGCAAAACTCGTAGAAGGATTAAATAGCATGTCATTTCCATTATCGCTAACGTACCAACTATTTTCTCCGAAAAATATATTTAAACGCTGCCCTGTATTTACATTGATAGCATAGCCTGGGAAATAACTCATACCCGTAGAACCAGTTTCTACATTTCCATTAATGTCTTTACTAGCCGTTTGTCTGGCTAAAAAACAAGGCGTACGGGTAGCACTTAAGTTTTTATCTGCTTGCGTTTCAACTACTACGCAACGACTCCATTTGGTGCGGTCTGGGGTGAGTACAATTTCAACGTCGGGTAATTCTTGTAAATTGATTAGACTGGCTACCGGTAATTGAGAGGTTAAGGGACGAGGACCCCACAATCCTTCAGACAATCTTGGATTTCTAGTCATTCCAAAAGGAGCAACCGTTCCGCCTAAAATTTGTTCAAATACTTCTTTAGGATCGAATAGGTAATTGAATTTATAAATTGGGGTAGCATTATCCGCTTGAGGTTCTGGCTTAGAACGACCATCGGCAAAAGAACCACTTAAAATCCAATTGAATGGAGAATTATCTACATCAGGTAAACCTGTAATCCATTGTTTAGAAGGGTCTGTATAGGTTACAGTGCCGGTAATAAATCCATTATTAATATCATTACTATCTCCAGGGGCTACAACTTGATTCACACTTAATGATATACCATGCCCATAAACAACACGTTCAGTACCCGATAGTGGGGCTGGGCGATAGGATAAATCGGTATCATCATTAAAAAACTCTGATACAAAAATGGGAGTCCAACTACCTGAACCATTATTTTCATATAAAACCCAATCGGCATAAGTATAAATATTCCGAGGAGGTACTTGTGTCATATCGTAACGTACAGCTACTAAAGAATCAAAAACTAATCGAACCATGTATTCAGAGTTTTTCACCTCTTTAGGATTTACCACCTTAATCGAGATCGGACCTAAATTTTCTTGGTAAACAAGGGTTGATAAATTATTGGAGGCCAAAATTCCAGCTTCGGTTTCACTGGTAATTTTGGTAGAATTGCCTCCATTACCCAGACCTTTTATTCGGGTAACTTCAGGGCCTAATCCAAAAGCACTGTTCAACTCCGTACCATATTGTTCAAAATTAATTTTATGAGGAGTGGCAAGCGTATTAACAAAATTTCCATTCCCTAATAAAAACTTAATTCCATCTGAAGTGGTATCATTATAAGCATAGGCCACAATTCCGAAGTAATAATTTTTGTAGTTGACCAACCGATTATCGGAACCTGAGGCAAACTGATCCTCCGTAATTCTTAGACTTGAAAAGATCCCCTTATTGGCACCCTGAACCATTACTTCATCGGTGATAATAAAATCCCCTGTTCCGGCTACTGGACTGGAATATCGGTTAATAATAGTTCCCACCGAATCCTTAATATCACATTGGGCAATTAATCTTGCTTTGTTTGCATCTCTCAATTCATCCGCAGTAACTGTTGCATCCTTTAATTGATACAGCATATACCCCTGAAAGGTAAATACAGAGTCAGCGATTTTAGCCACAGATAAAGAAGGATCTACCTGAGCATAGGATTCATTATAATTGTTTGAAGGGAAATTTTTATTGTATGCCCAAGAAAGCATCAGCTCTTGGTCGTATTCCTCTACTGACAAAATTGGGGCATCTGGACCGGTAAGTAATTCAAAGTTTGCATCAAACAAGGCTTGCGCAATATCATCTGCTTTTAACACCTCACATACAGAACCAAATTGATCATCATAATATCCCCTTGACCAAACTACCCCAGTAATAATTTCATTTTCTGCACCAGGTACCAAGGTGAATGGCCCTGCTGATTGCAATAGTCTTCTATCAAAAGGAGTATTATTGGCTGTATTTTCATTCCATCCAAATGAATTAGCAAACGTACAAGAGGAAGAATTACCTGGATATCCGTAATACATGTAGTTTGTTGGGGGTCCAGCAGCAGTTCCTGGAAACCCATTTCTTCCATTGTTAACCATCTGAGACCCATCTTTCCATCTTCCAATCAGATAATTATAAAAATGTACTGCCTTTTCAGGATTTCCTCTTAAGGAAAAGTCATTTTCATAATAGACGAATTTGCTCATTCCAATTCTATTCCCATCATCTCCTATAGGTCCCTGGAAGAAGTCAACGCCTAAGGCAGGAGGATTTAATCCATATCCTCTGGCGGTTTCATCATCTGCATCTCCATTATAGGCAAAACCTAATCCCCTAAGGGTATCACAACCCACATAGTCGTCAGCATAATTTCCTAAATCAATATCTGCCCAAGCCCCTATGTAAGTGTCAAAGAGCGTATTATTGGAACGATTAATAACTTTTTGAGAATAAAAAGTCATGTTATTGATGGCATTCGCGGTCGCAAAACCGAAAGCCAACATTTGAATTTCAATTCCAATGGCTTCCCCTCCAGTGGCAGTATGTACGTTTCCTTTATCATTGATTACCCACCAGATGGCTTGATCTCCTTTTATTTTGGGATAATCTCCATTATTGGGGTTGTAAGCATTGTCTCCATCAACATCCACATACGGAGCTAGGAAATAGGATTGTCCTGGATCCCCATGGGCAGGCCAATTTTGAATTACAGGATACTTGGTAAAATCAATTGCTCCTCTTGCGAAATCAGCTTTGAAGAGGTCAATCTCAGCACGGGTTACTTTGAAATGGCGATCCCATTTTTGGCAAACAGTCTCATCTACAGAAGCACCGCTTACTGTTAAGGGCCCTGGCCAAAAATCATTTCCATCCTGACGATACGTTTGAGCGGCTATTCTTAATTGATTCGAGGCATCAATTCCCCCAATCCAAAGAGAAGCAGCGAAAGAGGAATATCGTCTTAAGGATGGATTATCATCAATCTTTGGAACTTCATAACGTGGATCCCCAACTAGATCCCACCACATATCTCCTCCGTTATGCAATAATGCACGAACATTATTTACATCTAAAGAGACAGAGGAAGAAGCAGGAAAGCAGGTTCCGGCAGTTCTTAAACCCGAACCTGTTGCAGTAGAATTACCAGTTGATTTTTGACGACCCTGTATTTCACGAGCCATTACTCCACTAGTAACTGAGAGCAACAATAAGAGCAGAATTTGTTTGGTAGCGAGACTTCTTAACATGGCAATCTGCTGATTAAAAATTGAAGGAACATCCAATACGGAAACGACGAGGAATACTATAATTTGAAGGGTTCTGTGCTTTAATTTGATACAACTGGGTGAAAGAAGTTGGATTAATTTGAGCAGCAGTTTGATTACGACCCTGATTGGTGTTCAGGAAGCCGTCATCATTCGGTAAACCTGAAGTACGATACACACTCAAAATATTTTGCGTATCGAAAACATTCAAGACTAATAAGAAGATATTTAAAGAATATTCGTGTCTGCGACCAATAACCACATTGTCCTTATCACGAATATCAGCTCCGCCAAAGATAAAATCTTTATCTAACCTAAGGTCACATCTAATTTGAAAGGGAGTACGACTACCATTTGGAGTTCCTTGTAATTGGATACTTTGATTAATTCCAAATTGAACATCTGCGGAATTTGCTAAGCTATTACGAGAGTAAGGCGTTCCGGAACCTAACAAGAAAGTAAAGTTTGCCCCAGCATCTTTAAAGGGATGACCTCCAAAAATCTTTGGACCTAACTTATTATCTGCTGAGATAAAGCGATAATCAGCAATCGCACGGAATTGATGACGTTGATCGAAATCTAAAGGTAACAATACCCGAATGGCGTTAAATCCATCCACGCTATTCGAGGCACTTCTACCCGAAGTGGCACTGGAACCAGTACCCGTAGCAAAAGACAAAGTATAAGAACCTTTTAGTTGAAGGTTGTTGAACCTACGGAAATCAATATCAAAAATAAATCCCTTAACAGTACCAAAATCTAAGTTCGTAAAGGTGGTATAAGTAATCGGATAGGCATTCAACAATTGTTGTTGCTGAATCATATTTCTAAGTTCACGATAAAATGCAGAAGCAGTGATTCTTACATTTTTTCCAACTGCTTGCATAAATCCTGCTTCATACTGAATGTTGCGCGTAGGCTTTAGGGCAGGATTGTTTATGGCAGTGGTTGCATTATTTTGTAGATAGGTAAAATCAGTTAATTGACCAAAGACGTTGGTTTGAGGACGTTGTGTCAACACATCATAATTTGCAAAGAATAAAGCTTGATCACTGATAGGGAAAGAGAAGGAAATCCTAGGCATAATATTAACTTGTGCTTCATAATCTTTGAAGGCATCCCCAGTAATTTTGTTGTCTTTGATTACCGGTTGAACTTTTCCAGTTGCAGTTTGTAATAAGTTTGAAGCAACAGGAGCACCACTTGCATCATACCAGGTATCTCCATTTCTATACCCTACTACTTTAGCATCCCCTCCAAAATCAGAAGTTGATACGTAAGGAATCCAATCTTTACCAATGTTTCCAGGGATTTGGCCATCCGGGAACATATTCGGATAGGCTTGTAAGGCTTCCTCTGCAGTATAAGCTGGATACAGCAAATATTTATCTTTTAATACTAACTGGTTTGCATCAAAACGATCTACCCGAACCCCTACATTGAAAATAATATCTCTGAATTCAAATTTATCCTGAATATATCCAGCAATATAGGTAGGTGAAAAAGCATTTAGGGGACGCGTGTTTTGTTTGTCTGCATCAAAATAACCCCTGGCATTAGAATTTCTTACTCTGTTACCCAAGTAATCGTATCCTGCATAATCCACCAAAGCATTATTGGTTCCTGAATTCCATAATTCATTAGCTGAAAACAAATCCAATGAAAGCTGATTCGGAGAGAGCCCATCAATATTAATAAACTCGGTTCCTCGGGGATTCATCCCTAATTTTGTTCTTAGATTTCTGTCGAAGGTAGATTGATCTGCTTCAACATATAAGGGATTAAAGCGCACGGTATCTTGAAATTCTCCTCCACTCGTTACTAAAATGGGATTTGCAGTATCCAATTGGCTCAAATGACGATTAGCCAACTGACGCATATAAGTCCATAAATTTCCAGCATTTAAGGAATAGAATCGGTCAAATCTTTGGTCAAATTCAAAACCTAATTTGATATTATGCCCTCCGATTTCTGCGGTAGTTTGCCCCGTTAGCCGGAACATTTGTTCGTGAACCTTGCTAAATCCACCGGTACGACTCCCCTGTGCATTATATAAAGAATAAATATTGGAAGGGTCATCTCCATTTCTTAATCCACCGATTGAAGTAAGGCTTACAGAATTGGGAATTACCTGACCGGTCTGATTATAATAATTATAAATAAAGTTATTATAATTGGCAAGAATTTGATTTTTTGTTCCTTGGTCACTGAAAATAAAAGAAGTGTCCTGAAATCCGGCAGTTTGATAATAGGGAGTATTCGAATATCTTGGGTCTGGTGAATCATTATATTCAAACACCTCAGCCCTTTTCAAATCAAATTTTCCGATGTATCCGTAATCAAATGCATTTTCTTTCCAGTTTGGATCTCCGGAAAAGGCAGATCTTAAGGTATAATCTGCCTGAATGGAATAGAAAAGATTTTTAACTAAAGAAGCCGTATCTCCGGGAAGGGTTTGTTGAAAACGTGCCCATCCCCGATAAGTATTTTCATCTGTAATTGATATCGCCTTTGGGGAAAGTAAGGCAGTGTTTAATCCCCAGTTATTAAAGTAGTTTTTATTAAAATTGAAACCTACCTTAACTGACGTATTTAAACTGGGTTGAAAATCTAATCTGCCATTTGCTCTATAGGAATTAAATCTTGCATTACTGCGATTCGGAACATTTTCTAAATCTGATGCTCTTAAGAAATTTGAATTGTTCAGAAAAAATGATCCGTCAGAAGAAAGTCTAAGAGGATTTTTCTCTAGGTCATCTAATTTTCCATCTTTCAATCTATAAACTCCAATGGCTGAGGGAGAGGGATCTCCTTGTAATTCTGCCTCCCCATTGATGAAATACCCTAACAAAGTTTGACGACTTCCAGCTTCACCTTTTTTTGTCAAAATAGGGCCGGATAAGTTGGCACCTATTAAGTCGTATTGGTATTTATCGAATAATCTACTGGTTTGAACCTCCACACCCCCGGAAGTAACTGAACTTGGGGCAGAGGTTGAAATCGAAATCACCCCTCCGGTTAAATCTCCAAACTCTGCTGGGGTTCCGGAGGTAACCACGTTTAATTGTGCAATAGATCTTTGAGGTGGAAGATTTCGGGTACCCCGCACTCTTTGACCATCCACGAAGTATTGCGTTTCTTCTGCACGCGAACCTCTTACGTTAATTCCCCTTCCATCATCTGCTTGAAATACCCCGGGGGTACTATTCGCAGCAATAGATAAGGGATTACGAGTACCCATATGTTTTAATTGATCCTGTGTAACTGTAGATCCTGTGGAGGTATTATCTTTTTCAATCAAAGGGACTTTATACTCTGTGATTTCCAAAACCTCTGTTTGAGAAGTTACCCGGATATCAATATTAAGTTCTTGAGTTTTGCCGGCTACAATTAATACATTTTTAAATTCAACATTTTTTCCTGCATAAGAGACTCTAACGTCATATTGACCCGGAGATAAAGGGGCTACAGAATAATTTCCTTCATAATCTGATTTGGCACCCGCTTTAAAAATCCCATTTTGGGAAACATAGATTACCGCCTCCAGGAGTTCTTCCCCAGTATCTTTATCTTTTACTTTCCCAGTCAACTTACCCGCATCCGATTGTGCAAATACACTCGGGGCAATCAGAAGAAAAATGACCAAGAACCCAAGAGTTCTAAGTAATAAAGTATCAATACGCTTCATGATAAACAGGACCAGACTTCATTAACAGAATGTTAAAATAATAAAACCGATTTCTTAAAACCAAATTTATACAACATTCGATTTAAATTAACGTTGAGATAAAATTGACTTCTGATTGACCCTCAAGCGAATGAGGAATAATCATAAACAAATCTAAAAAACCTTTAGAAGTTATCTAAAGGCAAAAATTTCCTTTCGTTACCCAAAAAATGAAGGTATATTTCATTTTTACGTAGATTAGATTTCTCAAACAAACCATGAATTTAATCCATGAAATCTTACAAAATCTTAGTTCTCAGGAAATTAAAAGAGTTAGAGCACAACTAAAACATGGGGTTCATGATTTTGAAAAAGTAGGCAAACTTTTCGACCTCATTACCCGATTTCCTGATGAATCTGAAGATTTTTATGCGCATAAACTCTACAAAAAAGAGGCAGATAATAGTTTCCGGGTAACCAAAGCCCGCCTAAAACGCCAATTAGAGGAGGTTTTATTACATGATAAAAGTTTACGCGAATATGAAGCGGAGTATATTTCTGCTTATCTATTAACCCGAAAAAAATTATTACAAGGGGAAATATTAATGGGTAGAGGGGCAATTGCCTCGAGTAAAAACCTATTGGAACAAGTAATAACTACCGCTCGTAAATTTTTCTTTTTAGAAGAATTATATGAAGCCAGTTTTTTATTGTTTCGCCATGCATGTAACAGTATGAACTCACACGAACTGAGTAAAGAAGTTGAGGCATTAACCGAATTAAATACAACTAGGGGTAAAGTTGAAATTGCCGCTATCTGGTATTATCAATTATCCGGAAAACTTGCTTCTACTACCTTACAGGAATATCATGAATTTGAACAAGCGAAGAATCTAGTATCTGAGCTTGGAGTGATTTGGAAAGAGACCCAAGTTCCTATCACAGGTTTTTATTACTTCAAAACGCTTTCTTATTATGCTCAAATAACTTTCGACTTTGACAGTGCTAAATCAGCCAGCGAAACCTTACTTTCCTTAGTTAGAAAAGAACCTGCTTTGCTTTCAAGGCAACGGGAAGCTGCGGCGCTGTTGCAACTTGCAGAAGTGGAACTTAGATCGGGGCGCTCTGCGGCTGCCAATCAATATGTTCAGGAAACCCTGAGTTTATATCAACCTGGGGAAATCAATTATTTGATAACGCTTGAAACTGCTTTTCGGGTTGCCTTTTATGAAGCTGAAGTTGACCAATGTAAAGAACTTTTAATCCAAGCAAAAGATCATCCCGCTTATTCTGGATCTCGGTTGCGGTTGGGAAAATGGAAGTATTTCGAAGCGGCGTATGCGGTTCAACAAAAAAAATACAAAGAAGCCTTGATGCTATTAAATGAGGCAGTTCCTGTTCTTGCCGATAAATCAGGATGGAACATTGCCTTTAGATTGTTAGAAATCATCGCTTTGTTTGAGGCAAAAGAAACTGATTTGTTAGAAGCCAAGGTTGAAAATCTCAAACAATTTGCCAAGCGAAATTTGGAAGATAATGTGCTTTCCCGAGCTAGGTTCTTAGTGGATTTAATGACGGAATGGCATAAAGGTAATTTTGCTTTTGAACCTACTGGACAAAGATATATTGCCTTACGAAAGGAACATCCAAAACCTTGGGAAGAAATTGCTTTTCATCCTTCCGCATTTGAGCTTATTCGGTTTGATGTTTGGCTTTTAGAAAAAGGAGGCGTTCAAAACATTTTAAAAGATTACCCGACCAAATCTTTTAATGCTTCTTTTACAGATGAATACTTAAAAGAAAACCCTTCTTGAAGTAATCTGGTTGGAATAACTTTTTGCCCTTCCAAAACCAAACTGGCTCTATCTCCCATAAATAAACGCATGGCCCATCCTGGGGCACCAAACAAACAAGGACGGTTTAGCACCTTTGCCAAAGTAGTTGAAAACTTAGCATTATTGATAACTTCAGGAGCCACTAAATTCCAAGCCCCTTGGGGATTTGAGGATTCTACGATAAACTGAATACTGCTCACTACATCCTCCGCATGAATCCAAGGAAAGGGCTGATGGCCTCCGCCTAAAGGACCCCCTATTCCTAATCTAAATACTGGTAACAGACGAGGTAATGCCCCTCCTTCAATTCCTAAAACAATTCCAGTTCTAATCCTTGAAACTGGAATTGAAACCCCTTGGGTTTCGGCCTCCCAAGCTATTGCTAGCTTAGATTGAAAATCATTTCCCGGCAAATGGTTTTCATCAGCAGAGGTTTCCGTTGAACCCCCATAATATCCAACCGCAGAAGAATTAACCCAGCGTTTCACCTGATTCGGGTGCATTTGAATGAACTCTTTACATGCACGCGTGGAAAAAATCCTACTATCCCATATCGTTTTTTTATAGGCTTCTGTCCAGGGATGATCTGCAATACCCGCACCGGATAAATTTACAATCACGTCAGGAATCCAGGGCAAAGTTGGAATGGATTTTCCATCCCAAGAACGGTATAGAATTCCATCGGATAGCTTTTCCTTTCCTCGGGTAAGAATAATTATTTCTTTTCCTTGAAGTTTCCAAGATTTAGCAAGTTTATTTCCAATAAACCCACTTCCTCCGGGAATTAATATTTTTTGATATTCTAAATGATTCATATTCACCAAATCCAGAATAATAATTAGGAAATCAATAACTTTCTAATCCGACTGGTACGCTTAAATACCCCAAAAAAGTATTATTAGTTCAAGGAAAGTATTTAACTCACTCTGATTTGTTGTCCGATTTGCAACAAACTACCAGGTCTTAATTTATTTAATCGGCAGATATTTGATACTGTGGTTCCGTATCGTTGGGCTAATTTGCTAAGGTTATCTCCTTTAGATACTCTATGCCATACTTCAGCTGAGTCGTCTAGGGTGACACTTCCAAATTCAGTTCTAATGGAATCTCTAATTACCAATTCCGGTAGCAGAGTTAGGCTATCCTTTGGAAGTACCTTTTGATTTTGAATATCCACCAATTTAAGGGGATCAATCGCCATGTCTTTGTATCGGAACTCAAGATGTAAATGAGGAGAACGACTTCTTCCAGTTGATCCTCCTAACCCTATTACTTCACCCGCTTGAATTACATCATCAGGTTTAACTTCAATTTTTGATAAATGGGCATACCAAGTTTCTAATCCATTGGGGTGTCGAATAATCACCAAATTGCCGAAGCCCCCCCGATTATACATAGCATATCTAACCTTTCCATCAAAAGCTGCAACAACAGGGTCGCCTTTTTGTAAATCTATATCCAGCCCTTTATGTCCTCGTCCAAACCCTCTCCAAATTTTACCATAACAGGGAATAACAAATTTCATCTCTGATAAACTTTGCCATAATTCTTCCCAAACCAACTTTGGCTTGGGCTCTCCCAAATAGGCAAATATTTGTTTTCGATCCCAATTGGTTTGATATACCGAAAGGGTATCCACAATTGATACAATATTTCCTTTTGGATAATTATTTACCTGCCCAACTTCTGAATTTCCCACTCTCCAACTAAATCCCAACAACAAAATAAACAGCAGGTAAGTCTGCTTGAAAATCAATTTGCTTATCCTGAAGGAGCGAACCTCTTCCTGATTAGGTCGGCTATTTACCTCTACCTTTTTCAATGATTGGTTACATTTCTTTCTTAGGATAATATGCATCTTTCGTTCTTCTCTTTCAAGAAGTTGTTCTGGTAAAATTACAAAATTGTCACAATAAGAATAAAATGAAGGATTTGATACCCTTTAAGCCCTATTTTAAGGTGGATTTATGCTAGATGCTGGGAAAAATCATTTCCCAAAGCTTATGTATACTCCTGTATTTCAAAGTAAGCTTTTTATTGAAAAGAATTGGCACGCATTACTCTCAGAAAAGGTTATGGATAAAACGATTTGAAAATAGTATCAAAACCTAGGTTTACTCTATATTTTTGTATCCCATGTCTATAACCCCAGAAACCGTATTAGCAGCCTTATCACAAGTTGAAGAACCTGATTTAAAAAAGGACTTGGTTACCTTGAATATGATCCGAAACATCCAGATTTCTGGCAAACGGGTTTCCTTTGAGGTTGTATTAACCACTCCGGCTTGTCCATTAAAAGAGATGATCAAAAATGCTTGCATTACGGCTATTCATCATTTAGTAGATAAAGAGGCGGAAGTAGAACCCATTATGACCGCAGAAGTAACCAGCCATCGCCAAAATCGGAGTGAGGTTTTACCAGGCGTAAAAAACATTATTGCGGTAGCTTCTGGAAAAGGAGGCGTGGGTAAGTCTTCAGTGGCCATGAATCTTGCAGTTGCCTTAAGTGTTGCCGGATCCAAAGTAGGCTTAATGGATGCAGATATCTATGGCCCGAGTTTGCCTTTGATGTCAGGGCTTGAAGGTTCCACGCCTTTAGCCCGCCAAGATGGAGGTAAACAATGGATACAACCATTAGAAAGATTTGGCATCAAATTGATGTCCATTGGGTTTTTGGTTCCATCTACCCAAGCCTTGGTATGGAGAGGCCCGATGGCATCCAAAGCTTTAGGGCAATTTATTACAGATGTAGAATGGGGAGAGTTAGATTATCTCATCGTTGATCTTCCTCCAGGAACTGGCGACATACATCTTACCTTGACCCAACAATTGCCTGTTACTGGGGCTTTAATTGTTACTACTCCACAACCTGTTGCAGTAGCAGACGCACGTAAAGGATTGGCGATGTTTCAACATGCTTCCTTTCAAGTTCCTGTTTTGGGGATTATTGAAAATATGTCGTGGTTTATTCCTTCAGATAACCCCGAGAAAAAATATACTTTGTTTGGAGAAGGGGGAGGATTACTCCTGTCAATTGAAAGCGGAGTTCCATTGTTAGGGCAAATACCCTTGACAGAATCTATTCGGGTTGGGGGAGATATAGGTATGCCCGGAGTTTTAGACGCTGATTCTCCGGCTGCCCCTGCATTTCATAAACTTGCTTCTGCCGTTGCCCAACAAGTTGCTATTGTGAATGCAAATGCTTCTTCTGCAAAGGTTAATTAAACTGTAACTTTACGATATGGATGTTGCTCTGGAAAAAAGAATTGAAGAAGCGTTAGATACTATTCGGCCGTACTTGCAGTCAGATGGTGGTGACGTTAAACTGGTGAATATCACCGATGATTTTTCAGTTCAATTGGAATTAATAGGTGCTTGTGGAGATTGCAGTATGAGTCATATGACGCTTAAAGCAGGAATTGAACAAGCCTTAAAAAAAGCTATCCCTGAAATTAATCGGGTGGAAGCAGTGAATATATAATTAATGCTACTCAAAGTTAGTGCGTATATAGGGTTTGTTCTCCCTCTGTTGAGTTGGGCACAAATGACCTATGAAGGACGCCTTACCCCAGATGAATCGCGCTCTTGGTTGTATGGAAGTCTTGCTGTATTTATCCTGATTGTTGTTTTGGTTTATAGATTTGAATCTATTCGTCTTTGGTTTCATAACTTTCTGAAAAAAAAATGAAAACTGTTTTTGCTTATTTATTTTCAATTTCTTGCTTACTCCTTTTTACCCAAGCCTGTAAAAGTTCTAAATCTCCAATTAAAGTAGAGATTATAGAAAATGCATCCCCTACTAGTAAAGCTACCTCTACTGAAATGAATTCAACGGATCCTGTTACTCCGGCTGCCGCCAAAGCTCCTGCTGAACGTTTGCATAGAATGGTGCATGAATCTAAAATGATCTTATTTGAATTAGGAATGTCAGAAGGTTTTTTCACAGCGCACATCAGCTTAAAAGAAATGGTGGATGAAGAGAATGATAAAAAGGTGGTATGGCAGTTAAATATTCAGGAATATACAATCGAATTTACCGATCAGGTAAGTGCTTCTGTTTCTCCAGAAGGACGGGTGGTGTATCATCATTCATTGAAAGAAGATTTATCACAGATTAAAGACCCAGGAACATTAATCTCTAGAATAGAAGCCGAAAAGGTTTTAACAAATTGTTTAGGTAATTACGAAACGCCAACACTATTGTTCATTGCAAGAGAAGTACCTGGTGTCGCACATTTATTTCTTTCCGCCAGAACCCCAAAAGTATCCAACGATTCCAATAATACCTGGCAAATCGGATATGTTAATCTTGAAACTGGTGATTGTGAAAAAGAAACTGCGGGTGCCATTCATGAACCTTTAAAAGATCATTAAACTATTATCAACCCTTTATTGTTGAGTATTGGTGAATACTCCTAATCCTTCTTCTGGTAAGTGCTGTATTTTCCATAAGTTTTGGAATCCGGCAGTTCCGGTTCAAATACTACCTCAACTATTCCCTGAAAAAGAAAAGGTTGATTTTACTGAAGATTTAGCAAACAGTCTTTCAAAACAAAATGATTATCAATCCTTTTATGATTTTGAATCCAAGCTTAGAACTGAAGTTATAGCCTTTAGTGTAAATAATTTCAAGTTACCGGAAGCTGGACAAAATTTTTGGACCCGGTGGCTGTTAAATCAAACCCGCTACCGACCTATTCGGGTGTTACATTGGGGTAGAATTTTCAGACATTATTTTTGGGGTGGAATGCCAACTTCAACTTCAGATTATTCTAAGGTTCGTAAATACCTACTCCAACAGGCCCGCCTTACGCACGCTGATTTATTCGTAGTAAAAGATTTACCTAAAGGTCTGGAAGATTGTTTGCCAAAAGGTTCGATTGAAGTTCAGGCAGATTATCAGATGATTTCCTACTTGCGGCCACACTGGAAAACGCTTCAAGATTATGAAAAAGATTTGCACTCTAAATATGCTTCCCGTTATAAAAAGATTGTTTCGTCAGGAAAGTTTTTGGAAAAACGTTTTGGAAACGGTGAACTCCTAAAACCTAATTTGTTTCAATTCTTTCAATTACATGAGCAAATTGTGGAACGTCAGGATTTTGTTCCGGTAAAATGTACCTTATCTTACCTACAAACTTTGTCCAATGCTCCGGATCATTCTTTACGTGTGGTCAGTATTTATCATGAAGAAGTTCCGGTTGCCTTTTGTACCTCCTTTTGGAATGGGGAAACCTATGAAACTCATTTAGCAGGCATAAACTATGCGCTAAATGAATCTTATCAATTATATCTTAATTTATTATATACAATTTTAGAAGATGCTATATCACTCGGCGCCAAGTCAATTAATTGGGGGCGTACTGCCGTAACTGCTAAACAAAATATAGGGGCAGAGGTAGTACCGGTTTCTACTTGGATTTATGGAATCTCGATTTTAGCTAAACTCGCGATTTGGGGATGGCAAAAGTCTCCAAGTTTACAAAGACCTTTACAAGAAAGAAATCCTTTTAAAAAGTAAGTATTGTTTTCTTAGAATGGATTCCTAAAAATTCAAGCTTATAAATACCCGAATAATATACTGAAATAAAAATCAGGTAGTAATCAACCTAATCTTCCGCATGTCTGCATTTTCAGGAGGCTGATTATTAAACTTAATTTGAACCTGCTCAATTGGGAAACAATAACAACAGTTTTCAGCATCTTGAGAAATTCCCCCGTTCACTCGATTAATCTTCAATATCGTAACCGTATCTCTTAATAGTAAAGCAGGATTGATGATGATATAACGGGTATTAGGATTGGGTAACAATAACGCGGTACATGAATCCTGAAATCCATATCTATATAGAAACACGCCTGTATCGGTTAAGTTAGTTATGCTAAAGGCTTCAATGGTAGTACCCACATGAAGGGTTGAATCACAATATTTTTTTGCTGTATCCTGATAAATAAATTGAAAATGGGTTTTAGCACAATCTGGACAAACTTTGTCTTTACAAGGTTCTTTAGAACAAGCACTAAAAAATAAATTTACCCCCAAAAACAGGATAAATAAAAGAGGAAAGGTATATTTTCCGGTAGTGTTACTCATAGCTTTCATATTATGCTTTAACCTCCTTAAGTTTGGCTACAGGCAAGGCTAACAATTCAAAATCAGGATATTCATCCATTAGAATTTTGAATTTTTCCAGGTAGGTACCTGTAGATTCTTTGTTTTTATTTACAAAGGAAGTGATTTTACTAAAATACTCTTGAATTGCAGGATGCGCTAAATCAATGACCAATCCTTGTAATTTATCTACCTCAAAAACTTTCTCATTTGCGAAGTAGGTAATTAACAGAGGCTTTAACAACTTACGATCTTCTTCCTCAAACGAAGAATGGGTAAAATCACGAATAATTTCTAGTAACACACTGCGGTTAGCTGCATTTCTAAAAAATTCACGTAGCTCCATCCAAAATATATAAGGAATATAAATACCCCCACAAACATCTGTTACCTGATTCCGAAACATTCGGTAGTCGTCAGGATTAGATTTTACTTTCAGGTAAATCTGATGTAAGGCATCTAAAATTGCCTCCCGGTTTTCCTGAGGATCATCTCCAGCTAGTTTTTCTGCTTCGGTGAGAAGTATATTTATTTCCGATACGGTCATGTAAGGTTCGTCAGATGAGAACTATATCAATAAGCGGTCAAATTTAGGATAAAAACCCGAATAATTCTTTTGTTTAGATTGGATTTATGTTGTGAAGTACCCTTCGGAGGGTCCAAAAATATTGTCTATTTTTAAGGCTTTAATTCAAGTACCGAAATGAGCGAAAATCAAGCCCAGATTCTGATTGACGGAAAAGCCTTTTCATTTGTCAATTCCGGACCCGAGAAAGAAACCCGTAAACTACTGCAATTTGCTTTAGACCAAGGGGTTGACATCCCCTATTTTTGCTATCATGAAGGGATGTCCATACCCACCAATTGCAGAATGTGTTTGGTTGAAATTGGAAATCCTGTGATTGACCGGGCAACCGGGCAACCCGTGTTGGATGAAAATGGACAGCCTTCCATATCTTTTGTACATAAACCTTTAACCTCCTGTAACCTGGATTTATCCCCAGGTATGGTAGTTAAAACAGAAGCAACCTCTCCTAAAATTAAAAAAGCACAAGCGGGAGTGTTGGAATTTATGCTTGTCAATCATCCACTGGATTGCCCCATTTGTGATCAGGCTGGTGAATGTCCCTTACAAATCAATACCTATAAATATGGACCCGAAGGATCCAGATTTGAAGTAGAAAAAGTTCATAAGCCCAAACGTATTGAACTTGGCGCTAATGTAGTGCTGGATGCAGAACGTTGTATTAATTGTACTAGATGCACTCGTTTCACCGAAGAAATTTCTAAAACAGATCAACTCACGATTATCTCCCGGGGAGATAAAAATCATCCGGCAGTGGCTCCCGGAAAAACTTTCGATGACCCATATTCCATGAATGTCATTGACCTTTGCCCGGTGGGGGCACTTACCAGCTCCAGCTTCCGTTTTAAAGCAAGAGTTTGGGAAATGAATTATACCCCTTCGCTTTGTACCGAATGTTCCAGAGGATGTAGCGTGGATGTATGGATAAAAGATAATCAGGTATTACGGCAAACCCCAAAAGAAAATCGAAAAATCAATGATTGGTGGATGTGCGATGAGGGTAGATTGGCCATTGAAAAATTCAATGTGCTACGTACCTCTGGAATTAAACTTAAAGGAGATATTCCAGTACCTTTTGAAGATGGATTACAAAGAGCAGCACAAATGTTACTCCAAGTTAAGGATCGCAACAAAGTATTATTTGTAGCCTCTCCTTTTGCCTCTCTAGAAAGTAATTATGCATTGAAACAATTTGCTAAAGAGTTTAATGGATCAACGCCTGTTTATACTCAGCATATAGAAGAATCTTTTAAAGATAATTTCTTACGACAAGCAGATCGCTCACCAAATCAACAAAGTTGTGAATTGCTAGGATTTACGCCTATTTCAACCGAGAATTTATCTAAAGAACTTGGTCAATATGAATTAGTGTATTTCCTCGAGAATGACCGCTTATTACAAAGCTTAGATCAGAACTTAGGTTCAACTCAGGTCATTGCACATGCAACCCAACAACACAGTGCTTTGGAATATTGCACCTTAGTGCTTCCTGCTGCTACGCATATCGAAGCTGCAGGAACTTTCATCAACTTCCAGGGGATTGCGCAAATTACCCGTCAGGCAAAAGAAATCAGACAAATGTCGCCTGAAATGTGGATGTCTATGTCTAAAAGCAGATCAGATAAAGCTGCCGTATTAATGGACAACTGGAAACATGCTGAAAACATCCTGGATTGTTTACCCGGTTATTTATTGATCTCTAAAATTGCCGGCAAAATGGGAATAGAGGGCATTGCGGATAGCCATAAAGTTGTATTAGGTCAATTGAAAGAATTATATCCAGACGTATTAAGTCATATTTCAGTTTCTCGTTTTGTGCCCATGGAAGCATTTAAAATGAATCCCATGGAATTTTCCATTAAATAATATCTCCATTTAGCAATTAATTCAAAAGGGCTTTCATAAAGAGTAAGCCCTTTTGTTTTTAATTCACTTTCTGTTGACCAAATAAAATTTAATAATCTATGTATATAATAGATATCGTTATCAAATGTCATAAACCGCTTTCTGGTTTTTTATTAGGCTGGATGGGTATTATTATTTTGGGTGGACTTATTTCCTGCCAAACTAAATCAACCCTACAGAAATCGGATTCTGAAATTCGGTTACTCAGTGCTGAAAAAAACTATTGGACGGCAGGCCATCGTTCCGGAGGAAGAGGGGTTGAGTTTACCCTGCAGGTATTGAATACAGGCAAAGAACTTCCCAAATGGGAATCGTTAGAAACCGGAGGAAGAATGCTATCCATTCAACAAAGCTCTGATGCTTCAACAGATACTTTAATCCTTACCGCAACCTGGTTATCCTCTACAGATGAAAAATATGCTACAGAAGGAATTCCCAACTTCCATAACGGGATCTTACGGTATCAATATCCTTCAATGGGTTCTAAATATTTAAAGATTGACACTTTCAATTTAATTCAAACCCCTCCGAGGCCTTAGTTTAGTATAGTTGAAATGGAAATTGAAGTAAAATTATAATAGCACATTTTAGTTAACATTATCAATATTTACTAAATAAATATAGTATTAATTAACATTAATTACTATATATTATATATAATTTTAGAAATACACCCAATGCCATCTTACCCCATACGCAGCATTATATTCCAAGGCCGGAGCGGGAAATTTAATCAAACTCACAATCTGAATGGCAGTTTTCAACCCATAAGATTTAGCATTTACTTTTTCCCAATTTACATCTAACGATAAAAACCATTGCCGACTTCGTAAAATATGGGAATAATCTTTTTCCTCACCGCTTTTATCCTTAAATATATTATCATCCCCTCCCAGCATCCCCTCTCCGCTATAGCCTATACTTACACAAATCCAATCGGGTACTCCTAAACGACGATGTAAAAATGGAATTTCTATTGACATCCAATACGTCTGTCCATTATAGTCTTTTAATATTTTCTGAAAAAAATTATTCCCAAAAAAACCAGGTCTTAATTCCGCTAAAGGGTGTGCTGAAACTGAAAACTTTGGAATCAATATCAATTTATGCATCCAGGTGATTTGTACATAAAACAAAACTGCACCTGAAAAATTTGCCAGTAAATCTCCCCAGGAAGCTCCATAAGCAGGCTGAAATCCATCTAATAATTCTATTGGAGTTTGAAACAACAACCCGCCAAAGAATCCCCATTTTGCGGCAGCTTTGTGATTGATCCCTGTCCAGGAAACCATCAACATAATTAATCGTGATTCCTGAAAAGTGGTAAAAAAATGACCCAACTTATCTACCTGTAACCAACCTGCATTATCATCAAACCAATGAAACCCACCATTAGCGGTTTGACTATACCATAAAATACTTAGGCCTGTTAATACACCCGTCCAGGTGATTGCCAGGCAGGTAAACAAAAACAGAACTCGTTTATAATCATAATCTACGGCAGGCTTAAGTACCTTTGGGGATTTTACCCATCGGGAGATAAACCATACCACAAACCATATCCAGGCATAAATATCTATGCCGTGTACCCACCCCTGAAACATATACAAAGATAGTTAATCTCCTTCCAGATGCAGAATTCCTGTTACTTTGCAGTTGCTTCTACAGGAAGGAAACAGATGTTCTTAAAATGAAAACTCCAAGTCGTTGGCAATTTGCCCAAATGTTAGAAATCAGATGGTGGAAAAACTATCTCAAAAAAAAAGAAGTTGGCAATTACTTAGAATGGAAAAAGAATTATTGGAATAATTTTCTTTTATCGATTCCTGTAGATTTATTAAAACCTGGTCAACTGGTTTTAGATGCTGGATGTGGGCCTGCCGGAATTTTCATCGTGTTATCCCAACATCAGGTAATTGGGGTAGATCCGTTAATTGATCAATACCGTCAGCATCTTCCTCATTTTCGACCTGACTTATCGCCTTGGACTG
>RFSG01000240.1 GCA_009924095.1 Sphingobacteriia bacterium | reverse complement strand
AAGTTCAACCAACTTACGTCATTACAACAATGCCTTAAACGCAGGGTTTAATCAAATTTCTCTGGTTCCAACTGATATTGATGGATTCACTCGTGTAACCCCGGTTACAATTGGAGCAGATGAATTTAAGCCTGTAGCACTGGATGCTGCAGTAGCTTCTATTGTAAATAATCCTCCTTGTGCAGGTACTTCAAACTTCCAAGTTACAGTAGGAAATTATGGTACTACTACCTTAACCAGTGCTACGATTAACTGGACCATTAATGGCGTGGCACAAACCCCATTCAGTTGGACGGGTTCCTTAGTTCAAAATGCTGTATCCACCCCAATTACTGTTGGTACTTTCACTTTTGTTCCAGGGACTAACTATACTATTTTATCTTCCACCAGTAGCCCGAACGGGGGTACGGATGGAAATACCTTAAATGACCAGTTGAGTATTAATACGGCACCCGCCTTGAGTGGTACTTATACGATTGGAAGTGGAGGAAACTATTCCTCTTTTGCTTCTGCTATTGCTGCCCTACAATTAAATGGGGTGTGCGGACCTACTACCTTTAAGGTTTTACCGGGTAGTTATATTGAAACAGTTATAATTCCTCAAATTTCAGGAGCAAACTCAATCAATACGATTACTTTTGAAAGTAATACAGGAGATTCTACCTCAGTTAATTTACAGGGTTCCAGTACGTATGTATTATTCTTAAACGGTGCTGACTTTATTCGTATTCGTCAGATGACCCTTCAGAATACAGGCTTTGGAAGAGTAATTGATTTTGGAAATACAGCTCAGTTTAATCGAATTGAAAATTGTAGGATTATTGGAGTTAATTCTACTCTCGTTACCACCTCCTATTCTTTGATTTTTGAATCTACTTCGGGAACTAATGATATGGGTACTGAAATCCGGAATAACGTAATGCAATTTGGAGCATACGGTATTTATTGGCAAGGCTTTACTAGTTTTCCATATCAACCCGGGATGATTTTTGAAAACAATCGTTTAACAGATATCAGTGGATTTGGAGTATGGATGCAGTATATGGATGCTGCAATCATTCGTAACAATTTTATTGAC
>RFSG01000239.1 GCA_009924095.1 Sphingobacteriia bacterium | reverse complement strand
AAGTTCAACCAACTTACGTCATTACAACAATGCCTTAAACGCAGGGTTTAATCAAATTTCTCTGGTTCCAACTGATATTGATGGATTCACTCGTGTAACACCGGTTACCATTGGAGCAGATGAATTTAAGCCAGTTGCTAATGATGCAGCGGTTGTTTCTATTGTAAACAATCCTCCATGTATTGGGGTTTCTAACTTCCAAGTTACCATTGGTAATTATGGTACTGCTATCTTAACCAGTGCTACCATTAACTGGACTGTGAATGGCGTAGCACAGACCCCCTTTAGCTGGACAGGATCATTGGCTCAAAATGCAGTGTCAACGCCTATTACGGTTGGTACTTTTAACTTCCTTTTTGGAACCAATTATACCATCACCTCTGCCACAAGTTTGCCTAATGGGGTAACAGATGGGAACACCTTAAACGATCAAGCAACTATTAATACTGCACCTGCTTTAGGAGGTACGTATACCATAGGTTCTGGTGGAAATTATACCACTTTTGCCGCTGCGATTTCTGCACTTCAAATTTATGGTGTATGCGCACCCACCACTTTCCAAGTGGCTAGTGGAACCTATTTCGAAACCTTAATCATCCCGCAAATAAGTGGGGCCAATAGTATTAATACCATCACCTTTGAGAGTCTATCTGGAGATTCTACTTCTGTTAATTTACAGGGATCCAGTACCTATGTATTGTTCTTAAACGGAGCGGATTTTATCCGTATTCGTAAAATGACACTTCAAAATGTGGGTTTTGGAAGAGTAATTGATTTTGGTAATACAGCTCAGTTTAACCGGATTGAAAATTGTAGAATTATTGGATTAAACTCCACTGTTGTTACCACTGCCTATGCATTGATTTTCGAAACTTCCACAGGAACCAATGAAATGGGTACCGAAATCCGGAATAATGTATTACAGTATGGAGCTTATGGTATTTATTGGTCGGGCTTTACGAGTGTTCCCTATGAATCTGGGATGATTTTTGAAAACAATCGTTTAACAGATATCAGTGGATTTGGAGTATGGATGCAGTATATGGATGCTGCAATCATTCGTAACAATTTTATTGAC
>RFSG01000238.1 GCA_009924095.1 Sphingobacteriia bacterium | reverse complement strand
TGATGTATGGAAGATACAGTATGATGGGGATGAAGCCTTTGTAGTTGAGGTGTTTGACCGTTGGGGCGTAAAATATTTTGAAAGCCGCAACCGAAACCAGGGTTGGGATGGTCGCGACTTAAACGGAAACCTTGCGGTAGAAGGAACTTATTTTTATGTACTCCATTTAGGTGCCAAATCCTACAACGGGAGCCTTAATTTAGTCAGATGACACATCAAATGAATCTCTGCGCTTAAGGGCAGGTATATTTGATTCAGTATTTAATCTGATTGTCATGAAAAATATTTTTAACCTTTCCTGGTTGTTTATAATTCTAATTGTAAGTTATTCAGGGAAAGCCTGGGCGCAGTGCCCTACCAATATTGGCTTTGAGCAAAACAGCTTTAACCAGTGGAATGGGTTTACGGGCACTTGTTGCCCGGTAAATGCGTTTACACCAGGGATAGTGGGTGGTCGTCATACCATCACCTCAGTCTTGAGTGGGAACGACCCTATTATTAATGTCATTCCTCAACTTTGTCCTTTTCCAGGGTTTGGTCAATACTCGGTAAGGTACTAGTGCCCAAGGGGAACGATTGACCACCTCCATGTTTATTACCACCAATAATACCGCTTTGATTTATGCCTTTGCGGCTGTTTTACAGGATCCGACTCACCTGCCAAATGAGCAACCTCGTTTTGGAGTCCGGATTACAGATCAAAATGGTCTTAACTTAAATTGTGGTTTTTATGAATATATTTCAGGTCAGGGAATTCCGTTTCAACAACAAGGTCAAGTTCGCTATCGTAACTGGAGCACCTTTGCCATTGATTTAACTCCTTACATCGGTCAAACTAGTAGAATATTTTACTGGAGATTGTTCACTAGGTGGTCATTACGGCTATGCCTATTTTGATAACCGCTGCGACATTTTCCAAATTGCTACTCGTTATTGCCCCGGCGATTTAACTGTTACCATGACGGCTCCTGCGGGTTTCCAAAGTTATTTATGGCAACCCAGTGGTTCTACTTCTCAGACCTTAGTAGTTAACAATCCTTTGGTAGATACCGCTCATGCTGTAACTCTAACTCCTTTTAA
>RFSG01000237.1 GCA_009924095.1 Sphingobacteriia bacterium | reverse complement strand
CGTTGGGGAGATATGTTGCAAAAATGGAGAAAAAAAATGTCCAGCTGCTGGTTTGGGTGGAGTATGTTGTGCACCAGGAAATTGTAAACATGTTCAAAATTGGAGAAGACAATGTACTCCTCAATGTGCTTGCGTGACAAGATCTGGATGTGACCACTCCTGTTGATAGAAATCTTGTGTAATCTATTTTAATGGATAAACTTTGTCTTTGTGGAGGATATTGGGATTGGGTAAAAAAGCGCTTAGATTCAGAGTGGGTAGCTAAGCCTTCTATTATACCTATCGATATTCATGCTCCAAGCGAGATTAATGGATGGGTATGGACATATATTTGCAATGAGCCTTGCTTGGATGTTTTAGAAGATCATGCCGAAGAGCTTATAGAATTATTTCCTGGTTCTGGCACAAGTTCAAGCAGCTCTTGTATAACAGTTTGCAAAACTTGTCCTCCTGCTCCGTTAGGTTGTCCCTGTGGAACAGAAAATATAATTCTTGGTCCTGCATGCGAGAATAGTTGCACTGGTCCTATATCAAATTCAACAATTACTTGTCCTTTCTGTAAAGCTCCTAATCGAGACGGAACATGTAGCAGTAGCTCTAATAGTAGCAGTAGCTCAAAACGTAGTAGCTCTTCTTCAAATAGCTCTTCATCAAGCAATTCATCCTCTAGCTCTTCTAAATGTTTTAAGTGTGAACCGGATCAAAATTGTTGCTCAGGAACATGTGTTTTTGATCAATCTAGTAGAAGAAAAAAATGTTGCTCTGGGGTAATTTGCTCACTCGGAAACTGTTGTCCAGTTGGATATAAGTGCGTTAAAGTGATAGTTAAACCGTATGGATGGGTTTCAAGAATTTGCAGGTGCGGACCCAATGACCCAAATTGGATAGTACCTAGCTGTTGATTAAACTAAGCTTAAATATTTATAAAAGTATTAACTTTTATAATTTTAAATAAATAAAAATGTTAAATTAACGCGTAGCCTTTTTTAAATTTTAATTTTAAAATAAATGGATTAACAGCTATTCCTCTGTCAAATCTTTTTATAAAGTTTTTTCCTTCTTTTGGCATAAAAGCTGTAT
>RFSG01000236.1 GCA_009924095.1 Sphingobacteriia bacterium | reverse complement strand
ACAATCCTACGTATCCTGCGTATGATGCCCAGGGAAATATTGCTGCTTATCTTTTGATTAATAATCCCCTGCTAACCTTTCAGTTAGATAAAGATAATACTATCACCAATCGATTGATCGGTAATATTTCACCTTCTTTACAAATTGTTAAAGGATTAACCTATAAGTTAAATTTTGGTATCGATAATTCTACCTCGACACGGGATGTGCAGAGCCTTCCATACCTACAACCCCAGCGAGATGGTAGATTGGAAACATATAACTTCATCAATAGAAACTCATTAATTGAGAATTATCTTACGTATGATTTTTCAATTAGGAATCATAAATTTTCTACTTTAGCCGGTCATTCCTATCAGAAAGTTTTCTTACAAGGACGGGGTTGGAGCATCAATCGTTTCCCCATTACACCTGTAGAACCGATTTATAATCCGGGTACCGGCCAGGAGCTCACCTTGGCAAATAATAGACCCGGTGGTAACGCAACCATTAATGAAATTCAATCGTTCTTCTCAAGAATCAATTATTCGTATAAAAATAAATACCTGGCAACAATTAATTTCCGGATGGATGGCTCAAGTAAATTCGGAGCAAATAATAAATATGGTTACTTCCCATCATTTTCTCTGGGTTGGAGAATATCAGAAGAAAAATTCATGCAGAATGGATTGTTTAGTAACCTTAAACTGAGAGCTGGCTGGGGACAAACAGGTAACCAGGAAATACCTTCAAAAATCACACAACCCCTATTTACAGCCACCGTTTCTTCTGGTAGTAGCTATCCGCTTTTCCCCACAGGTCCTTACCCGGCAGGTATTGTTTATTCCCGCCTGGCTAATCCTGATATTCAGTGGGAAGTATCAACCCAGTCGAATGTGGGATTGGATTTCGGACTATTGGGAGGTAAATTGAATGGTTCGATTGACTATTTTAATAAAGTTTCGAATAATATCCTCCTTGAAGTTATTCCGGCAGATCCGGTACAACCTGCAGGTACATTTTGGACAAATGTAAAAGATATGACTATTACCAATAGCGGGTTAGAATTAGACCTGGAATATCGCAACAGAACCCGCTCGGG
>RFSG01000235.1 GCA_009924095.1 Sphingobacteriia bacterium | reverse complement strand
AAAGAGAGGAAATTTTGCCGAAAGTAAATCCTACAACCCAAAGGTCTAATTCCATTGATTAACAGGGATATTTATCACACCTCCACCAAAGAATTTAATCTTTTACTTTTGCTCTGAGAAGGCTTTTATTCCGTTTACTAAACGATCCAAGTCGGATGTAAGGGTGAAAACATTAGGAGTGATTCGGACACATTTTAGGGATTCCCATTCAATGGCAACCGTATGAATTTTGTGCTTATCCAAAAGAAAAGACTCTAATTGTTGAGGGGTTTTTCCCTCAACTATCACCCCACCCAATGCGCAGCTTAGTTCGGGATTTGAAGGAGAGAGGATGTTGACACCGTTGAATTCCTGAACCCGATTAATCCAATAATTTCGTAGAAATAAGAGACGAGCTCTTTTTCTATTGGTTCCGATACGATTATGAAAATCGAGTGCAACATGAATTGCCTGTTCTGTAGGAAAAGAACGGGTACCCAGATTTTCGAATTTTCGGATATCATCACTTTCAGGTTTATCCGCTGAAAGTAAGGGCCAAATGCCGGATATTTTTTCTTTTCTGATGAAGAGCATTCCACTACCCAATGGCCCACACATCCACTTATGCAAACTGGTTCCTAAATAATCGCAGTTTAGCTCTGAAATTTTATATTCCAATTGTCCAAAGGAATGTGCCGCATCTACTAGTACTTCTATATTTCTTGCTTTGGCGATATCTGCAATTCTTCTAACAGGTAATACTTGTCCGTTCCAATTAATGACATGTGTCAAGTGTACAATTTTGGTTTTGTTGGAGAATGCATTTGAAAAGAGTGCTACTAATTCATCTGCATTATTACACGGGATTGGGATATCCACCCACACCAACTTAATTCCATCTCTCTTCTCCCGTTGCTTCCATGCATGAATCATATTAGGATAATCCATTTTAGACAATACCACTTCATCTCCTTTTTGAAGATTTAGCCCAAATATTATTGTATTAATTGCTTCAGTTGCATTTCTGTTAATAGCAATTTCTTCTTTACTACAGCCTGCTATTTCTGCCAATCTTGCTCTTAGTGGCTCACGACCTTGATCC
>RFSG01000234.1 GCA_009924095.1 Sphingobacteriia bacterium | reverse complement strand
ACAAAACCCTACAGAATCATTATTAACAAACTTAAAATCAAGTATAGGGAACTTTGTATCAATAGTAGATGGCTGAAATGGTTGACCGAATTCCCAAGTTCCGACCCTCATAACAGTATCTTTATCCTTAAAATTCCATGTTGAAAGGCGTCCAGGGGTAATACAAACAACATAATTTTTGGTTGTAATTGGATGAAGCGAACGAACAAAGTCCAAACTCAAGTTAATATTTGAACCTGTTAATGGAGAATAATAATTAAAAAGGCTTGTCGGATTAATAATAATAGAAAAACTCTTAGCTGTATCAGTTAAGCAAATTGCGTCTATGAAATCACCTGAGGATTGTAAAACACTCTGGTAATTGGAATACATTGGAGGATTAAGAAAGGAAATAAACGTGTCGCCATTTAGCCCAATTAGCTTTGCCTTATATTCACTATGAAAAAGAAAGCTGGTAATACAACATTGAGAGTTACTTGAAATAACATTTGTTGAAAAAAAGTTATTGGTAACAAGCCCTGATTGGAATTTGATAGGGTTTACAAAAACAGATTTAAATAATGATATTGTCCTTAAATCTGAAGAAGCAACAAAAATATCATATCTTTTCTTAACAGGTTTAGATGGCAAAGTATCACTTTCCCAAATCTGAGAAAGTGATACTTGAGAAAACATACCAACGAAAAGAAGGGTTATTAGTAGCTTTTTCATAGAAGTATTAGCGATTAAGGATCATGATTTTAGTATCCTTTACAGAACCATCTACAACTAAGCTGTAGTAAAGGGCGCCATTGGGTAAGTCTATACTGTTAACTAAAACCGTATTTTCCTTGGCGTTTACAGAAATGGTTTTAGAGAATTTACCATCAACGGAGTAAAGCAGAAGGAAAGCTGCTCCAAACTCACCGGAAAGTTGATAAGAAATTTCAGTGGATTGACTGAAAGGATTAGGCTTGTTCTGGCCTAAACTACAACCTTTGGCAAGATTAGGTTCACCATTGATTTTAGCTTTTAAGGATGTTATCTCGTCTTTAAGAGCATTAACTTCTTTATTAAGTTCTTGAACGCCACCAATGACTACAGGAATTAAGGGCAAATAATTTACTGTTT
>RFSG01000233.1 GCA_009924095.1 Sphingobacteriia bacterium | reverse complement strand
GGATAATAGAAATAAAACAGTAACAACATGGTCAAAAATATTATTAGGGGGCACTGGAACAAATTCTGTTGGCGTACCAGATGGAACCACATTCCTAGGAATAAAACAAGCATTTCCAGGAATATCGTGGGGATGGTATAATCAACCAGGAACTTTTCCTTATTATATTTCTGGAACACCTTTAACACAAATAACAGATACACAATTAGAAACAATTACAGATTTTGCAGCAGAACAGTGGGTTAACAATTTAGGAAATTGGAGTACTAATTTAGACTTATTGATGCCTAGTTTGTATATAAGTGTTACAGAAAAAGATTTAGAAAAAGCTCACACTAAATGGTCTATAAAATTATGTAAAAAAATAAATCAAAAATTTATTACTAAAGGAGTATCGCCCAAACCTATAGTTCCTTTCGTTAGTCCAATAACTCAAACACAAGCATCTTCTACACCATACGCTAAAAATGTTTCACAAACGTATATGCCTCCTCAAAGTATTTTGACAAACGATCAAATGAAAGAATGGTTTTTACAACAACTTGTAGACGAAAATGTTGACGGTATACAAATATGGCAAAATATGGCGTATGGAGCAAAAACTATAATAGGAAGACAATTATATTCAGGTAGTTTTGTAGCATCGGGATATACGTATCCGTTTTGTTTTGAAGAACAGCCAATAGGTTATAGTGGTCCTGCTTTTGCTCCGTGTGCAGGAAATCCACAAAATAGTTGGAGAAAAGGTCCTGATGGAATAACACCGAATCCATTCTCGTGGAGAACTCTAGGTAGGCAAGCCATATCCGCATATTCTAATTATATTAAAGGCGTGTATATGGGGATTACTGCTAATTTTTGGTGGTATAATGAAATTTCTGGTTCTACCCTTAATACTCCACCGGAATGGACTCCATTAAATCAGAATAAAGTATGGGGAATGACCGCAGGAGTCACAGCAGGAACAGAAACAACAGGAAATAAGCCCATTTTTTCATGATGCTACAAGCGCATTTACGCGTTGAATTTTTTCTTCCAAGGATGCACGAAGTGCAGGATCCAAAATTCCTTGTTCAGGTGAAAAATTATCCCCGAAGTTGGGCAAGGAGAAACTGTCCAATACCTTGGCACCATGACGAG
>RFSG01000232.1 GCA_009924095.1 Sphingobacteriia bacterium | reverse complement strand
CGATGGCAGTGGAATCAGCAATTCCACCGATCCGATACATGTTTATACCACTCCGGGCAATTATCGGGTACGTCTGATTGTAATTGGAGCAGGAGGATGTAGAGATACCTTAGATTCTGAAGTGAATCCTCATTTAACAGAAGCTTTGACTGCCATAATTGTTTCTAATCCGATATTGCCCAATGAATTGCTTTTGCCCAATGCTGAAGTTAGAGTGGAAGAGACAAATACCAGAAGTACCCGATGGTTGTGGGACTTTGGAGATGGTACTAGTGCACAAACTCAAACCACCACGCATAGCTATGGCACGGCAGGTACCTATTATATTCGGGTTGAAACTCAGGATGCTTCAGGGTGTAAAGCACAGAAAGTAATAGGGCCAGTAATGGTAAAAACTCCAGAGTTGGAGATACCAAATGTATTTACCCCAAATCAAGATGGTAATAATGATATATTTTATATAAAGCATATAATAGAAGGTGACTACTATCTTCAAATAATTGACCGTTGGGGGGTTTTACATTTTGAATCCCGAAACGCTTCTCAAGGTTGGAACGGATTAAATTTGCAAGGAGTTGAATCCCCTCAAGGAGTATATTTTTATACTTTAAAATCCCAATTTGGCTTGTATCAGGGTAGTTTGAATTTGCTTCGGTAAACTCTAATCAAAATATTCATTCTTATTTAGCAAAACGAAGATGTTTTCATTCTTAAATTTTAGAAAAATATTTCTATTTGTGTTTTTCGATTGATATATGAAATTTTGAATGACCCTTAAATTTTCAATATTCAAAAAAATGAAAGGCTTGAATTCTATATGTTCTCTGAAGACCTAAAACAGAAATAATTACCTCATAAATCCGTTCAACCTTTGGTTTATGCAGTGGGAACATTAATTTAGTACATTGAAACTTGGTATTATAGGGTTAATGAAATAATACCCCTAATTTCGAATTAGTTGATTGAATTATGAAAAACTGTAAAAATATAATAGTAGCCTTTTTAGCTATTTTGATGGTTCAAGTTGCCTGGGCACAATGCCCTTCCAATATTGGATTTGAACAAAATAGCTTTAACCAATGGAATGGGTTTACGGGCACTTGTTGCCCGGTAAATGCGTTTACACCAGGGATAGTGGGTGG
>RFSG01000231.1 GCA_009924095.1 Sphingobacteriia bacterium | reverse complement strand
ACCCCCTCATGCGGTATCCTCCCATATAGTCTAGTGGTTAGGATATGGCCCTTTCAAGGCCGAGACCCGAGTTCAATTCTCGGTATGGGAATTTATTCAATATTATTATAAACCGCATTAACTCAGTTGGTAGAGTGCTGGCCTTTTAAGCCAGAAGCCGAGGGTTCAACCCCCTCATGCGGTATCCTCCCATATAGTCTAGTGGTTAGGATATGGCCCTTTCAAGGCCGAGACCCGAGTTCAATTCTCGGTATGGGAATTATTTAATATTACATTACTGTAGCAAATTATAGGACTAATGTCCTTGATTTTATTCACAGTAAGACAGTGTAGTTGAGCAATACCTTTCAAAAGATATAGATTAAAATTCTATTGCATTGATTAAAAAAATATCATTGTATTTAATATTTTAAAAATTGATTTAAAAAATAAAAAAATATAAATTAAATATCTTGCTCTGTAGCACAGCGGCAGTGGCGTTGGGCTCATAACCCAAAGGTCGGTTGATCGAAACAACCCAGAGCAAATTTTACTGTAGCAGATATTTTGACTACATCAAAAAAATAATTTTAATTGTCAAAATACAACACTCGCAGTAACAAGACAGTGTTCCCGAGCGGTCAAAGGGGGTAGACTCAAGTTCTACTGTTTCGGCTTCGTGGGTTCGAATCCCACCGCTGTCATTTATTTGATATTATACTGTAGCAGTTTCAAGAGTTACATCAAAATTATAGAAATTTTTTCCAAATCATCAAAGTATGATTTAAACTCTTGATTTTATTCGCAGTAAAAAAGACAGCGTACCCGAGCCTGGTCAAAGGGGGCAGGCTTAAGATCTGCTGCTTATGCTTCGTGGGTTCGAATCCCACCGCTGTCATCCTATTTGATATTTTAAAAATTGATTTAATATTTATTTTACTGTAACAAAATTAAGTACTATATCAACACGAAGAATTTATTGACTTGAGTCCTTAAATTTTATTCACAATAATGTTCCTATAGCTCAGTCGGTGGAGCGTTGGTCTTATGAGCCAAAGGTCGGGAGTTCGAGCCTCCCTAGGAACAAATAAACCGCATTAGCTCAGTTGGTAGAGCGAACGGCTTTTAACCGTTAGGCCGAGGGTTCGACCCCCTCATGCGGTATCCTCCC
>RFSG01000024.1 GCA_009924095.1 Sphingobacteriia bacterium | reverse complement strand
GCGGTTGGATTTAAACTTCCGGAAGTAAGGGTGGTAAAGCCCGAACCGGAGGTAGTACTGCGTTCAACTGTATATCCGGTAGCCCCTGCAACTTCATTCCAATACAAGGAAACCTGACCGGGTAAGGCAGCAGCAATTAAACCCGTAGCCTGAATCGGGTAAATAGTACCCATCAATTTAGAGGGACAATTGCCAATCAAAGCGTGTCCATCTCCATTCCCTCCGGCATATAGATTTTGGGCAGTTGGGGTGGCAGAAACTTCCGCTGAAACCACCCCTGAACATCCACCTGCAAGGTTTACGATTACCCGATAATAATAAGTGGTACCGGCAACTGGAGAAGCATCTACTGCGGTTGGATTTAAACTTCCGCTGGTTAACGTGGTAAAGCCTGAACCTGAGGTAGTACTGCGTTCAACCGTATAGGAGGTGGCACCGGATACTTCATTCCAATAGAGCGATACCTGACCGGGTAAAGCAGCAGCGGTAAGCCCTGTTGCCTGAATTGGATAAATGGTACCGACTAAATTTGATGGACAATTTCCAGCCGTGGCATGCCCATCTCCATTCCCCCCTGAAAAATAATTCCCACTGAGTACCACTGCAGATAATTGTGAGGTAGGGGTAGATTCGGCAGGACCCGGATTCACGAGAGCACAAACTTGATAATAATAAGTAGTGCCTGCGGTAAGCCCTGCATGTACATAGGATATGTTTTGGGAACCAGTATTAATTATAGTTCCGGAGGGATAGGGATTCGGACTGGTACTCCAGTAGATCCGATAACCGACTGCGCTGGGATAAGCATCCCAGAACAATACTGTTTGCCCTACCCCTGTAGCGACGTTGAAACCAGTGGGCGACTGTGCGAAGATGGGCAAAGCCAAACAACACAGCAGGAACCACGGTAACCTTGCGAACCAGGGTCTCATTCCTTATTCAGGTTATAGGATGAATGTATGATTATAGAGAAGAAGCGGATAAACCTCCACGGAAACCAGCAGTGGCAGTTCTACCAGTAAAGGAAGGTGATGAACATCCTGAAGTGCTAGACCAATTTGAAGAGCGTGTAGATACATTTTGAACGCCTGAGTAACTTCCACCTTTTCTACTCATCCAATAAGGGTAAGAAGTATTACTGTTAACAAAAAATGCTGCAGAATTAAATCTACCCGTGCTTTGATCTATATTTCCATCGCCGTGAGTTCCATCGTAGTAATATAGGGTAGAACTACAAGAACCCCAATATAACTGAGGCTGGGCAGCCAAAACCCATTCTTCAAGATTTCCAGTTAATTCCATTACACCGTAATAAGTAGCTCCGGTTAACCGACGTTGATTGGTAGAAGGGTTTTTTGCAGCAAAAATTCCACAACGTACTGGACCGGCTGAGAACCCTCCGTTTACATTTAATAAAGAAGAAGTAGGGCTAGTTATACCTTCGCTTACTGTACCGTCATTTGTTAAGTTTGCAGTGCCAGTTACAGAATTAGCACTTTCTCCCCAAGCATATTCAGCATTAACGGGATAAACGGCTATTCCAGGGGCAGCTCCGGTACGGTCAGTACCTCTGCACATTTTTTCATATTCCAATTCAGTAATAAATCTTAATCCAGACCAATCTGCATAGGTATAATAATCCTCCATTGAAAAACCCCCTTGAGGGCGATTGGCACCAGCTCCTGCTGTTGCGTCAGTTAATGGAGATCCTGACCAGGAAAAGGTAGAACGGGAAGGTTGAGAACCAGAAATATTTCGGTTATTCTTGGCGGTGGTAATATCTGTCCTTAAGCAATTAAAAAAGTCAGTGAATTGCTGAACGGATAATTCATATTTCATGGTATAAAAAGCTGCATATCCCTTAGGAAAAGAGGAGGGTAAAGTGTAGGCTGAAGTAAATAGTGGATTATATCCAAAAGGAGCTGTGCCAGAAGAGCTTCCAGAGGCAATAAAATTAAAAGCAGCTTCACTACTAATTAAAATAGGGCGGTTATTTCCAACTGAATTAATAGTTAAGGCTGAAGAGGAAGGAGGTGGAGTGGTTAAAGTACCATCTCCTGCAAAAAATTGTCCATCTGGGATATACACCATTTCAATGGCAAACACCCGAACGGTTACGTTTGCAGTATCATGTACAACGTTACCTGTGCGGTACATCCAGCGAAGGTTTACTCCCTGAAGATTTAAGTTGGTATTGGCATTAGCGCCTAAATGAATCATCACTCCACGACCATCGGTTGCAGCATTGGTAGTAATGGTTTGTCCATTGGTGTTGGTAATGGTATGATGAGCATCTGTTGAGGATAAAGTTGCATGTTGCCAATCTGGCTGACCAAACACTTGAAATTTTACAAATACCCAGGCAGCATCCCAGTTTGCTGGACCTGCAGAGTTACGCCAAGCATTGTCCCAGGTTAAGTCGAACTGCACAGAGGTATAGTTGGCAGCATTATTTAAACCTGCAGATGTGTTTTGGTTTACCAAAGAGATGTTGGTAACGTTGATGTTGTTGGCCTTTAGGAGGGAGAAGGACAAACAAAGGATGAAAACACCCAATATGGCAGTAACTCTTTTCATGTGGTTTAAGAAATTAATATTTTAGGAGAACTCTAGTCCAAATATCTAAAAGAAAAGAATTGAGAAGACAGGTTTACAAAAAGATAATATTAACTTAATAAATATTCTTCCGGAAAAAACTTGGAGAGAAATAAAAAAACCATTAGCGCCACTTTAGTGGCGCCAATGGTTTTGATTTAACAGGATGTTGTGAAGACTAGGTTTATTCGACGATGAGTTTTACATATTGACGGGAACCATCGTGGATGGACTCAATAATGTATTGCCCTGCGGGGAGAACCTGGCCGAAGGAGATGGAAGCCGCGTGAAGAGAGGATTTATCCTCTCTTGTTAAGGATTGTAAAAACACAACCTTGCCTTGGCTATCATATACTTTTAAAGTAATGGTAGCATCCATCTCACTCAGACCTTCCCATTTCAGGTTCACGCTACTTCCTTCATTTGGATTTGGCCAAGCCGTTAAGGTGGCAAAACTTGAAACCCCTTGTTCGCTTACCTTATCTTGAGGAACTAAGATTTCAGCGTCTGGAACAATTGTACCCGCATAAGATTCTGCCGTAGCCGTAGGATTAGAAGCTTTACAACTAACCACCGAAATAGCTACAGTAGTGGATACAATTCCACATCCTGGCATACTAGCAGTTAAGCTGTATTGACCTCCTTGAGAAAGTTGAATGCCATAACGAGTAGCAGTTCTTCCGTTAGACTGAAACCCTCCTGGACCATTCCAAGTATAAGCCCCTACTCCTGCAAGAGAGGGTGCCACAAGGTTTAAGGTTCCTCCTACGCAAATGGGGGTATTTCCACTAGCTGTAAGCGTTGAAGGATTCACAACTCTTAGGGTTCCAGTGGATAGCTGAGTACTACCACAGCCTGGGCTAGTAACCGTTACAGAATACAATCCTGAGTTTGAAACCTGAGCATTAACAATTGACTCCACTGCATTTGAAGACGTAAATCCGGAAGGACCTGACCAACTGTACACGTAACCACTTCTAGCGGGGGCAACTGTGAGGCGAAGTGTACCTGCTAAACATACTGGTGCATTAGAGGAAACAAATAAGCCAGTAAGAGAGGATCCAACGGCAATGTTAACCGTACTGGAAACTACACCACATCCCGGAACACTTGCATTCAGGGTATAAAGTCCTCCTTGCGTTGGCGTGATGTTGATAACAGATGGACCTATTAAACTAGAAGTAAATCCACCTGGACCAGACCAAGAATATGTTGTACCGGTCATTTGTCCAGCACTTAATTGTAAGGTTCCACCTTGGCAAATTGGGGTATTGCCACTGGCTACAACCGAAGCAACGTTGGTTACAATCACCGGAGCTGTGGTTAACGTTGAACTTCCACAAGTACTGCTGTTTACTTGTAAGGTGTACACTCCTCCTGCATTTGTAGTCACATTAATAACAGAATCAATTGCATTTGAAGAGGTAAATCCATTGGGGCCAGACCATAGATAACTATATCCAGAAACCGTCGCAGTGCTAAGTCTTAATACCTGACCAGTACAAACCGGATTGTTGACAGAAATATTTATTCCACCTAATCCAGGGTTAACGGTAACGGGTACGGTTGCAGAAACGATTCCGCAATTGGTCGTTACGCTAAGTGAATAAACACCACTTTGTAAGGGCTGTACATTCGAGATAGAAGGTGTTCTAAGTGCAGAACTAAACCCATTAGGACCATCCCAACGAATCGAACTATTTAAAGCCCAAGGAGTAGACAATTGCAATGTACCTCCTTGACAAAGTGGGGTATTCGCACTTGGAGTTATTACTGGAATAGTATCCACGGTAGCTAAAGTTTGTCTTTGTAAACTTCCGCAACCCGGACTAGAAACCGTTAAGGTGTAATTCCCTGTCGCATTTCGGGTTGCATTGACAATTGAACTTGTAGCACCTGAACCCGTGTACCCATTGGGTCCTGCCCAAGCATAAACCACATTAGGAATAACAGTAGCACTAACGTTAAGGGTTTGTCCAGCGCATACCGGTGAATTGCTTGTAGCTACCATAGACGACAAATCAGCACCTACCTGAACTGACACACTAGTAGAGGCTACTCCGCATCCATTCATACTTACAGAAAGGGCGTAAGTTCCGGATTGGTTGGGTTGAACATTGGTTAATGATGGCGTTGGAGAATTCGAAGTAAATCCATTCGGCCCTGTCCATGAGAATAATACCCCTGTATTTTGATTACTGCTAAAATATAGATTGTTTCCTTGACAAACAGGAGAATTGGCGGATGCGGTAACTGATAATGGAGGAAGAATGGTAGCGATAACATTTCTTACTACTGGTATACAACCAGGAGTAGAAATGATGACAGAATAATTTCCACTACCCAATGTTGTTACAGCAGGTAAAGAGTCATTTGAACTGAAACTGGTAAACCCATTCGGACCTGCCCAATCATATGACGCATCTGGATAAGGAGTAGCTGTTAGTTTAAAGGTATTCCCTGAACACACTGGAAGGTTAGTGGTAATGGCAGAATTATTAAGATTACTACCTACCGCAACTGAGGTAGTGAAACTTAAGCTACCACAACTCGGAATGGTAACTATTAAACTATAAATACCAGTTTGAGCAGGCTGAGCATTCACCAAAATCTCGGTTGCATTTCTGGAGCTATATCCGTTAGGACCAGTCCATAGATAGGATGAACCTCTGGGTCCAGATCCCTGTAGGGTAAGATTGGCACCTCCACAAACCGGACTATTACTAGAGGCTCCCGCTAATCCTGAATTACTAACGGTAACAGGATAGGTGAAAAATACTGGAGTACAGTTACCTGAAGATACGGTTAGGCTATACAAGCCTGACATTTGTGCAGTAGCATTGGTACGATTAACAACAGCTGTATTTGCAGTAAATCCACCCGGACCTGCCCATAGGTACGTTGCTCCAGAATAACTAGTAGCCGATAAGGTTAAGGTGTTTCCTCCACATACTGGTGTATTGGTTCCTCCGGTAAGCTGAGAAATATTGGCAGGCACAAATACCTGTACTGTATCCAAAATCGGAGAACATCCTTGAACAGTCATTCTAATACTATACACACCCGCTTGTAATGGCCTTATGCCCAATATCCCTGCATAGGATTGGGTAGAAGTAAATCCATTAGGACCATCCCAACGATACAGTGCTCTTAAATTATTACCTCCCGCATATAAATCTAAATTTCCTCCTTCACAAATCATTGGGGCTGCGGCATATGCATTTAATACTGGGGTGTTATTTACTTGAGTATTGAACTCATGCTCATATCTACCACATCCTGGCGTGATAGCAGTTAAGGTATAAGTCCCAGCTTGGTTTAATTGGGCATTTGAAATCGCAATAGCATTTTGATTTCCAGTATAACCATTAGGTCCAGCCCAGGAATAAGTAACTCCTGTAACTGAGGCAACCTGCATCCGTAAAGTATCTCCTACGCAAACAGGGCTATTGGTAGTAGGCAACATCTGAACCAACAATTGACCCACATTTACCGATGTGGTAAAAGGAATAGGTTGGCAACCCGGCTGTGTCACGGAAACAGTATAAATACCTGTCTGAGAGGGAACTGTTTGATTAATGGAAGGTGTTCTCCCCACCCAGGTATACCCGTTCGGTCCACTCCAACTATATAAAGTATTGGCTACATATGTAGCATCAAAGAATAAGGGAGATCCTTCACATACTGGACTTGTATTGGTAACCAAAACCGGTTGGAAAGGAATAACAGTTACAGGTAATGTGTTAGACATAGTATTACAACCCGGAGAAGTAACAGTCAAGGTAAAGGTTCCTTGATGTGTCGTTTGAATCGGAGTTAATATTCCATTCTGTTGGGAGGAAGTAAATCCGTTAGGACCTGTCCAAGCATAAACACTATTTTGTAATCCACCCAAAGCAGTCAAACGAAGCGTTTCTCCTGAACATAAAGGAGTATTCCCTTGAGCTGTTACAGGTCCTAACATTTGATTCACCTGAGTAGTTACCGTTTGAACCACGGGAGTACATCCTTGATTGGAAACACTTAGCGTATAAACTCCACCCTGATTAATATTCGCTTGGCTAAATACTACAGCTGGTAAATTTGAAGTATAGCCTCCTGGCCCAGACCAATTATAAGAATATCCAGTAACCGTTGCAGTAGACATAAACAAAGTTGAATTCTCACAAACAGGGGTATTTGAATTAATAACCGGTAAAGGCGTTGGAACAATTACCACTGAGGTTGTAGAAGAATAAACCCCACAACCTGGCACTGTAACTCTATAGGTAAACACACCTGTACGATTGGTTGTTACTGAATTTACGTTTGGTGAAGAAAGAGTTGAGCTATATCCATTCGGACCTGACCAAAGATAGGTTGCACCTGTATGCTGAGAACCACTTAAGTTCAAGGTTGAATTTTCACATACTGGAGTATTGCTATTGGCAGTAAGTCCACCACCTACCGGACTATTCACGGTTAACAAGAAGGTATCCGTACTGGTACATCCTCCTCCTACAATTCGTAAAACATATTGCCCGGAGTCAGGTTGAGTAAGGTTATTATCGGTAAGAACCAAATTGCTTAACTGAGAACCATTCGGGCGGAACCAGGTATATACAGGAGAAGATACTGTGCCTAACAAAATTCCATTTCGGGTGATTGTGGTTCCACTGCATTGAGAAACATCTACCCCAGCTTCTGCACCCCACCCGTAAGATACTACTGCAGAGGTATTGGCCGGCGTAAAGCTTGTACAAACCTGATCATTCACTTGAACCGTATAAGTTCCCGCACGCAGTCCTGTGTTTTGTAAAGTAGTCCGACCATTTGACCAACTGTAGGTATAGGATCCACTACCTCCACCTACGGTTAAGCTTACAGATCCATTATAGGAGTTTCTACAAGACTCATTTAAACCTGATGCGGAAGCAGTAAGATTATTAGAATACACCATTACACTAGCCGTTCCAGACATGGCGGCACTCGTACATCCGGTTTGATTGATTTGTGCAATCACCCCGTAAGTACCTGCCTGTGTTAGTCCTGAGAAGTTTAAGGGAGAACCATTACCGGTTAAAGATGCAACCAGAGTGGTACCATTTCTATATAAGTCATACACCACTCCTACATCTGATCCAGATAAAGAAACTGAAGAGGTACCCGTACCACATATTACCCCTCCTCCGCTTACATTAAATATAGTGACGGGGATAGTTGCTGTAGTTACCGATATTGAAGAAGAATTCTGACCTGGGCAAAGTACACTTCCAGAGGTATTTACGCCCCTAATACGTGCATAATACAGAGTACCAGGGGTAAGACCTGATACGGCTGTACTAGTTACATTGCCGGTATTGAAGGACTGATAAATTCCAACATAGTTTTGGAAGAGAGCATCGGTAGCCAAATCTAACTCATAATAAGCGGCACCAGATAAGGCATTCCAAGCCAGCGTAAATCCACTACAATTTGAACTTCCACTTAAGGCTAATCCAGCTGGACCTGCTAATAAAGGCAATCTGGTAATCAATTGCTGGCTGCAACCTCCACTCCAGCTGCCTTGGTATAATCCCCTTACGAAGTATTGGGTAGTACTACCCGGCGTAACCTGAAGTACGTTACCTGTACCCACTGCATTTCCAATTAAAGAATCACAGTTGCTAGTAAACCAATATAACGATCCTCCCTGTGCCAATACACTTAGAGTAGTTTGCCCTCCCGTGCATACGGTTTGTTGAGAACTAACAATACTGCTAGGAACCGCAGGAATCGTATGGAATACTTGTGCAGCACAAGTAGTATTGGTTCCTAAATTATTTCTGGGGATTACTCTCCAATAATAGGAGGATGCATTTTGTAAGCCTACTGGTGAATAGGATACTAAAGTTTGAGCAGAAGATACCCGGGTAGTAACGTCTAAGCTATTAACCAAGGATTGATTTGTACTTAAGTACACATCATAATTAATGGCACTGGGGACAGCTGCCCAACTGGTGATTTGTGATAAAGAAGCCCCGGATGCATTGTTCGCAGGATTTGCACTTCCCGGACAAGCTGGAACTGTTCCTGTTACACAAACATTAAAGTTTCCGGAACCAACCCCGGTTCCTGAATGATAAATCCGGATGTAATAGGTTTGCCCTAAGGTTAATCCAGAACCAGAATAAACTTCAGTTCCTCCTATTTGGGTATTGTCGATACAACTCAAACTGTTGAAGGTGGAAGTAAAGATTTGAAGTACTGCATTATAACCAGTACCACTACTAACGGTTACGATTGGATTAGTAACAGTTGCTACAAAGCTATACCATACATCATCATCTGGTGTACCTAAGCAGGCAGTATAGCCTGTTGAAGCAGTAGCCATTAATACGTTAGGCTGTGGACTGCCGGTATTTACACAGGAGGTGCTGAGCGTTAATGCAATCGCCCCAGCTGGATTGTCATTCACGGGAGGAGGAATCACCGCATTTACACAAATAGAGAAAGACCCATCAGTACCGGTACCTCCTAAGGCATTATAAACTCTTACATAATATAATGTATTAGGTAATAACCCATTCGCATTAATCGTCTCGGTTAACCCAGCACCTGTGGCATTCACTTGATAACTACCTACTAAACCTAAACTACTATTCAAGAGTTGAATAACCCCATCATACCCACCGCCGGAACGTAAACGAACCATATAATCGGTAAGCGAAGAAGTTGTAAAGCTAAAAAACCCCACTGGCGGTAGTACCAGATACAGCCGCTGGAAGTCCTGTATTGGTAGAAGCTGTAGCATATCTCGCCGTGTAATAAGTACCGCAATAACTGTTGCAGGGCCCATTATTAACGGTTAAGGATACAGCATTGGTAGGGTTGTCAAAAGCTGGTGGCGTGGTAACGACAGGTTCGGTAACTGAATAACTTCCATCTGTAAGCCGGAATTACAATTAACCGGACGACTTATCAATGCACCCGTTGTTGTAACAGAGGAGAAGTTTTGAAGATTATCAGCAATTTGGAATTGATAATCTGATCCCGAATTTCCTACTAATCCTACTGAGTAAGAGAAAGTATAATTACTGGATCCATCGAACCCTTCCATGGTTCCATATAAAAACTGAATCTGTTGTGTGGTTTCAAATATTTTAACCTGGAAGTTAAGGTTAGGCCCGGCATTGGCAAAAGTTTCCATATTGAGCCATTCAACCGTAAGTACCCGATTCGGTGCTGTACCACTTACCTGATAAAACACAGAGCTGTTCAGGTTGCTAGGGTTATTTCCAATCACTACTAAATCTTCCCAGAAAGGCATTAAAGATTGGGTTAAAGCAGTATTGATATTAGAAAAATAGCTTCCTCCCGGATTTCCGGTTAAATTCATCCATCCATTGGTACTTACACTAAAGTTAGTTCTCATCGAACCCTTATAGAAGAAATCAAATCCGATGGGTATGGCATTGGAGTAATTGTCATCTGTGCTGGTTCCTGTCCAGTTAGTAACAGGAATGCCGCCATTCCCTACAATTGAGGTATAGGTAATAGAAGGCTGACGAGTAATACTATAGGCACAATTCATCGCACTGGCTGTAACTGAAGGGCCCGTAGCAGTAAGCGTTGAATTTGTACAGGTAACCGATAGTCTATATTGTTTACTAACGGTAAGTGCTGGAGTAATATAGGTAGTAGTGTTGGCTCCACTTCCGCCCACAACGCTTATCCAGGAAGAGCCGTTAAACTCTTGCCACTGGTATGTGATTCCACTTCCCGCACTTGCATTGGAAGCCACAATAATAGCTCCATTATTGATACAGTTTCCTGCCCATGCAGGAACAGTTCCTCCACTGGGGGTTCCGGTACAAGGAACGGATATCACCAAATTATCAATACCTATGTCAGTGCTATTAGAAGCATTTCCTACTGCTCTTAATTTAACAACCGTTGTAGCAGAGGTAGAAGGCAATACCTGGTTAAAGGAAACCCAACCAGAAGTAGTGGTTAGATCAGAACCAAGCTGAATAAAGGTGCTTCCTCCATTGGTGGAGTATAATACTTTAATCACATCATTCCCTCCATCGGTCCGATAATCAAATTGTACTGTTTTAGTTCCAGTGATACTACAGTCTACATAAAAATTAATTTCACCGGAATCTGCTTGAAAATAGCTATGATAACGAGCGGAACTCACCCCAAGGGTAGCCGCCGGAGTATATCCTCCCAAAGTACTATTCGTCCAGTTGGCAGTTAAGCCTTGATCGTGTCTTCTCCAGGCATTGTTGCCATTAACCGGTAAAATATAGGATGAGCTTACATCGGGTCTATCATTGTTTCCACAGAAGTTCGACCAGTTTTCAAAATTTTGACTGTAAGGCAATGAGGCATATACTTGAGGAATACCTGAAATAGATACAGATACAGGAGAAGATTCTCCGGTTACCGGTCCGTTGGCACAAGTAGCAGTGAACTTATAAGTCAATGGCGCGGTAACAGAAGCTATATTTAATTGAAGACCTGTAGCTCCGGCTACGTTTGTCCAGGTGATTCCATTATCGCTGGATCTTTGCCATTGGTAGGTGATGTCAAAATTATTTTGAACCCCACTTACGGTTAAAGTAGTTGGAGAGCCATAACAAATCGTTTGATCTGCACTTACAGAAGAAATGGTAGGTTGACCTGAACAAGGAGATTGACAACTTACTTGGGCTACCCAACCTGCATTTTGAATTATCCCATCTGAAGTAAATCCGAAGGTTAATTCCCCATTAGGTGCGGTAGAGGTAAAACTTCCTAAAGTCAAAAATCCTGTAAATCCTAAACCCGTATGTAAGGGAGGTGATAAAGTAGATGGTCCATTATAAATAGTTAAGTATTCAAATCCGGATTCAACATCAAAGGATGAAAAATTTACTACTACTTTACTTCCAGGGGTAGAAGGACTGATGGTAAACGTACGATTTTCACTGGGACCATAAGGGGAACTAGGTCCGCCTGAATCATAAAAGTTGGCGCTGCAAAGTGAGAAGGTTCCAGATTGAGGCATATTGACATTGCCATCAAAAGATAATTGAGATACCCCTGAATAAGTTGTATTACTGGAATTTGTACAGGTAACTGCTAACCTGTAAAATCGAGTAGTTAAAGTAGTAAACGTTACAGATAAGGTAGGGGAAGTTGCACCCGACACATTGGTCCAACTAGAATTATTCGTTGAGGTTTGCCATTGATAGGTAATGCCCGGAGCCACTGAATATCCAGTATCCACCAACACTTGTGTTTGATTTAAAGACAATACTGCAGAAGCAGGTACAACATTCCCGGCAATAGGGTTACCTGAACAAGGAAGACCACAAGAAATAAAAGCCTCCCATCCTGTGCTAGTAGTAAGGGCACTAGAACTAAACTCTACGGTAAGTTCTCCATTGGTGGCCGTAGAAAATATGATCCCGGGAGAAGTGGTGCCACTAAACCCAGTTCCGGTATGAATGGGGGGCGATAAGGTAGTGGGGCCATCATAAATTCTAAGCAAATCATTGATAGCTTCTGTATTAAAGGAGTTAAACTGCAATTGCATTTTCATTCCCGGAGTGGCAGGTACTAAAGTAATTACTCTGGATTCAGAATTACCATAGGCACCGTTAGGGCCGCCGGAATCATACAAGGTTCCTGAGCAGGTGGTAACATTTCCGGAGATCGGCATCCACCAGGTATTGTTGAAATTTACCTGAATAACATTCGAGACCCCAGTTAGGGTAGAGTTGGTACAAGTAACTTGCACCCGATACCATAAAGAGGAAGTTGAATTAAAGTTTTGAATTGTACTGGAGGCGGTAGTAGCGCCAGAAATATTTGACCAGGTGCTATTATCAGTTGAAGACTGCCATTGCCATACTAAGCCATTCCCGTTAGGCACATTTGCCTGCGTTAAAGTGATGGGTTGACCATTTCCAGCTAAGGTACTGGAAGCGGAGATGACACCTGTAGAAGGGGTTCCTGAACAAGGAGCCACACAACCAATGGTTGCATCCCATCCAGCGTTTTGTATCGAACCGTCAGATATAAATCTGAAGGTTAATTCCCCACCAGATGCAGTAGAAAGAAAACTACCAGGCAAGGTGGTTCCTCTAAATCCTCCAACAGGGTGTAAGGCAGGGGATAAGGTAGAAGGTCCATCATAAACCTCTAAATAATCACAACAGGATTCAGTATTAAATAAGGTGAAGGTGGCGGAAATTTTATTTCCGGCAATGCTGGGAATAAAAGTTACCACCCGGCTTTCAGATGCACTATAAACAGCACTGGGTCCACCGCTATCACAAAAGCGAGTGTTACAAGTAGTCAAACTACCAGAAACTGGCATATTAAGCAGTCCTCCATACGAAATGGTTGCTACCCCAGAAATGGCGGATTGATTTGAGTTTTGGCAGGTTACACTTAATCTAAAATACTGGGTAAATCCTGCAGTATTAGTATAACTATAGTTCATTGCAGTAGCGCCGGTGATATTGGTCCAAGTAGAATTATCCAAAGACGACTGCCACTGATAGGACATATTCAACGCCTGGGTTAACCCCGGACTACTTAAGGCAACGGTTTGCCCTAAGGTAGGAGTTAAAGAAGCAGGGGTAATGGTTCCCGCCGTTGGGGTTCCGGTACAATTGGTAACACAAGCTATAGAGGCATCCCAACCCACATCACGGGTGGTAGAATTCGAGTAAAAGACAAAAGTCAGTTGCCCACCGGAGGTAGAAGCAGTAAGTAATCCAGGACTATTGCTTCCCGTAAAACCAGTACCGGAATGAATAGCTGTAGAGAAAGTATCGGGACCGTCATACACTCTTAAAACATCTACGCCATTTTCTAAACTGAAAGAGTTAAAATTCACTTGCACCTGCTGACCAGTAATGGAAGGTACTAGGGTCATTACGTTTAACTCATTATTTGCATAATTCGTTGCTGGCCCATTTCCATCAAAAAAACTACCTGAACATTGTGTGAACGTAACATTGTTTGGCATCCAGATATTATTGTTGTAAGTAACCTCAATACTGTTAGAATTGCTACTTAATCCTGAATTAGAACAAGTAGAAGCTAAACGATAATATCTGTTGGAAGTGGTTGTAAAGGCATTGGTTCCTGAAGCTGCGTTGGTTTGATTGGAGATATTGGTCCAAGTACTATTATCATTCGATCTCTGCCATTGGAAGGTCATACCTGTGGCAGTAGAAAATCCAGTGTTGGTTAATGTAATGGTTTCATTGTAGGCAGCTGTAGTAGGCCCAGAAGTTGTACCAGATATTGGAGTTCCAGAACAAGGCGCTATGCAGGAAATGGCGGCAGTCCATCCTGCATTTTGTACAGAACCATCAGAAATAAACCGGATAGTTAATTCACCGTTAGTGGCAGTTGAAGTTAAGGTTCCCGGTGAGGTAGTTCCCCTAAATCCTCCTCCAGGATGTAATGCGGGAGAGGCAATTGTTGGTCCATCATATATTTCTAAATAATCACAGCATGACTCTGTATCAAAAGCCGAAAAAGATAAACTTACTTTTGATCCAGCAGTTGCTGGTGAGATGGTAATAGTTCTATTTTCACTTACGCCATAGGCTGCCGAAGGTCCACCTGAATCGTAAAACATTCCAGAGCATAAGGAATAAGTACCTGAAGCAGGCATATTCATATTTCCAGATGCGGTAACGGTCACAGAACTGGAAGTGGCAGAAAGGGATGAATTGGTGCAGGTAGCGATTAATCTATAGTATTGAGTAGCGGTGGAAGAAAAAACAATACTGGTTCCGGAGGTTGTAGCACCTGTGATATTCGTCCAGGTAGAGTTATTGGATGAAGATTGCCATTGGTAAGTCATACCAGTTCCAGAAGTCACCCCACTTGAGGCCAAAGAAACGGATGTGCCAATTCCAACAGAACTATTAGGGGTTGCAGAAGGGGTACCCGCAGTTGGGGTTCCGCTACATGCAGATCCAGCAGCCCAACCAAAACGCATGTTGGGTCTGGTGGTAGTAGACGTTGAGGTTACTCCTGTGTTAGTGCAAATACCAGCAACATCTTGACTTATCCATCTTGACCAAGTGCCTACACCTAAACCTGATGTTGTCCATTGTGTTCTAGCATTTGTCGTATAAGAAGAATTATTAAAACAAACCTCTATCACTAAATTGCTAGTACCATTCCAAGTAAATGCTGAAGCCAAGGAGATTTGATTCCAACCCACAGCAGGTGTTAAATTGGCGGCATTGGATTGGGCTACCAAGCCGGAAGTTACCCACGCGGTTAATGGATTGGTAAGAGCAGTAGTATAAACCTTAACTTGAAAACCTATATGAGAAACGTTATTAGACGTAATTACATTAAACCCAACTGAAGATATACTTGCATTTGCGCTAATCCCCGCAGCAGTAAGTTGTGCGGCAGTTATAAAATATTGTTGCCTTGCACCCCACCACCAATTTCCAAATGGCGCTGGATACACAGAGGTAGTATTTGAAGCAGTTCCTGAGCCTACTATTGAAAATGTCTGAGCATCAAGAGTGTTAGAAATACTACCTCCAACAACTATGCTTAACGAAAGAAACAAGGACAACATAAATCCTTTAAACCTAAATTTTGCACCCCGAGTAAATTTTGTGCTTTTAAGTTCCTCAGATGTATTTAGTTTTAAACAAGTGGACTGATTAATACTAAATAAGCGAAGCAGGGCAATTGATGTAGTAGTAGATTTCATAAGCGTAATCGTTGAACTCTTCGGTTTAAATTCTTTGAATCTTAAATATGCGTAATCAAAAGTTAGAGAGGTAAGGTTTGTGTGATTACATTGAAATATCAAACATTCCCATACTACTATCTCCCTATTGTTCAATTCTCATATTATTTAAAGTTAGCAAATATATAAACGTAAACACAATTTTTTGTTAATCTACCCTTAATGTAATTGTCAAGTGGAGCTAAAATGTATTAATATTATTCAATTTAGTAATAATTCACTTTGGGAACTTTTTTCAAATAAATGCCCCAAAACCCCCAAAATGCAATTTTTAGAACTATATGCATTTTCATTATAAACATTTCCAAAAATGATACATAAACACAAATACTGGTTATTTATCGTAATGCCGTTTTCATTTATCAAAAAAAAGATCCCCAGACACCTAAACCTCCCGCTTTTCTAAAAAACCTATTCTTTTCTGATCAAAACATCATTTATTAATCTCTGAATCCAGGATAAAATAGTCTTATCGCTTGGTGAATTCAGATGAACCCCTACAAAAAATGGTTAAGGAGTGAATTCTTAAAAAAAAACTAGCTATCCATTATTCTCCATTCAAAATAAAGACGCCACTTACCGATATGGCAAGTGGCGTCATGAAAGCACTATTCTAATTTACTTAACGATGATATTTAAATTTTGACGTTGACCTGAATAAACAGATTCTAAGAGATACATTCCTTTACTTAAACTGGTGGGGAAAGTAAGCGTTTCCACCCATTCAGATTGTAGAGGGTCTCTTTTAACCGATTGAATCCATAGTACTTTACCCACTTCATCATAAATTTTTACTGTTATAGTAGCATCCTTAGAAGATAAACCCATCCACTTTAAAGTAATCTCTGATCCTTCATTAGGATTTGGCCAGGCAGTTAGCATAATCTCACCATTATCGGATACACTGCCTACGGAAATTGCAGAAACATCGGAAATATTTATACTATCCTGAGATGCACCCGTATTTTCAGCTGTTCTACAATTCACAGTAGCGACGGTTACTGTAGAGCTAATAATACCACAGGCCGGCATACTTGCGGTAACAGTATAAACTCCGGCATCTCCGGATTGCATATTAAACCGCGAGGCAGTGCGACCATTAAATACAAACCCACCGGGACCAGACCATGCGTAGGCACCCGTACCGGTAAGTACAGGAGCTTGTAAATTTAAATTGGCACCAATACAAACGGGAGTATTTGCAGAAGCAATTAATGAAGCGGGGTTATTAATCCGGATCTGAGGAGAAGAAATAATTCGATTGCCACATCCTGGACTAGAAACCGTCAAATAATAATATCCAGCTTTATTATTTTGCATGTTTGTAACAGAATCTAACGAGGCAGAAGAGGTGTATCCTAAGGGCCCTGTCCAGGCATAGGTATGACCCGTCAATACCGGAGATGCACTTAAACGTAATACCCCACCAGCACAAACTACTCCGTTAGAACTACTATTACCTATTACAACCGAAGTAATTGCGGAACCTATTGTTACCGTATGGGTAGCCTGAATAACTCCACAATTCATTGTCACACTAATTGTGTAAACACCAGAATTGAGCGTTTGTGCATTGGAGATTGCAGGGGTTCTAAGGGTTGTATTAAATCCATTGGGACCTGTCCAAACGATTCCTGAGTTATTGGGCCAACGAGTACTTAACTGCAAGGTGGAACCCTGACACAAAGGGGTATTGGAAGAAGGAGATAATACTGGAATAGTATCCACGGTTACGGTTCTAAATTGATTCGAAGTTCCACAACCCGGTATTACAACTGTTAACGAATATTCACCCCGTGCTAGGGCGGAAACATTTACAATCGAATCATTGTTAACACCACTGCTAAATCCGTTTGGACCTCTCCAAGTATATGCTGCATTGGTTAAAGAAGAACTAGTTAATCGCAACGTTTGACCATTACAAACCGGTGTATTGGTTCCTAATAATAGGTTGCCAAAACCGGGATTAACTGCTACCGAAACTGTGGAAGAAGAAATCCCACAATTTCCGCTCACATTAATAGTATATATCCCACTTAAATTAGTCTGGGAATTTACAAAGGATGGGGTTCGTAGCGTGGAGGTATATCCATTGGGCCCAAGCCAAACTATTCCTGAATTTAAAGGCCATGCAGTAGATAATAATAAAGTACCTCCCTGACAAACCGGACTATTGGAACTAGCAGATAAGGTAGGTACAGTGTCCACTACAATTCTACTGATTCTACTAATACTTACACATCCTGGACTATTTACAGTTAAGGTATATTGTCCTCGGTCAGCATAAGCAACCGTAGCGATAGAATCCACTTGATTAGAACCCGTAAATCCATTAGGACCTTGCCATGCGTAAGTAGCATTAGCAATTGGGGATGAGGTTAAGCGTAAGGTTTGACCTACACATACTGGGCTGTTTGAAGTTAACGTAACTCCAGAGGAATTACCGCCAACTAACACATTTACAGAAGTAGTATAAATACCACAACCCGTGCGAGAAGCAGTCAAAGTATATATTCCACTCTGAGCAGGTTGAACATTTGTAATAGAGGGTGTTGTACCAGTATTACTATATCCATTAGGTCCAGCCCATTGCATGTTCACACCATTGAGTGCACCACCACTTAAATACAAATTATTACCCTGACAAACCGGGGTATTTGCTGACGCTGTAGCTACCAATACAGGAAGTAAGGATACACTCACGCCTTGTGTAACAGGTAAACATCCAGGAGTAGCTATTACTACTGAGTAATTACCATTCGCTGCACTTGTCACTGAAGGAATAGAGTCAACGGCTCTAGTACTGGTAAAGGCATTAGGCCCGCTCCAGGCATAGGTTGCATCACTATATTGAGTTGCACTTAATCGTAAGGTATTGCCTATACAAACTGGAAGGTTCGCAGTAGCAGAAGCATTATTAAGGTTAGATCCAATTTGTACAGCAGTTGTAAAAGACACGACTCCACAACTGGGTACTGTAATCGCAAGGGAATACACTCCACTTTGATAGGTTTGTGCGCCTGGAATAATTGTGGTAGCTGTGTTTGCAGTGAAGCCATTGGGACCTGTCCAATCAAAGCGGGAATTCCGAGGCCCGGTACCGACCAAACTTAAGTTATATCCACCACAAACCGGACTATTACTACTTGCGTTTGCTACAGAGATATTACTAACTGTTACCACAAAAGTCTGAACATAGTTGGCACATCCACCTGCGGAAGCAGTTAGGGTATAAATTCCTGCGAATCCGGAGGTAGCATTTGTGCGGGATGCAGAAGCTGTATTGGCAGAATATCCTCCAGGCCCTTGCCATAGATAATTAACTCCACTTAATTGAGTTGCAGTTAGAGATAAAGTATTTCCGGTACAAACAGGAGTGCTGGTACCAGCTAATACTTGTTGTTGAATATTCGGTGACACCCAAATTTCAACTGTATCTGTCCTGGCAGAGCAACCCGGAACGGTTTGCTCAACGGTATAAACGCCTGCTTGATTTAATTGCACTTGCGACAAAGCGGTAGTAGAAGCTGTTGCAACAAAGTTGTTGGGTCCTCTCCAACGATATAATGCAAATTGATTGTTACCTCCGGAAGTGAACGTAACATTATCCCCTTGACAAATATTTACTTGAGAAGCACTTGCAGAAACTCCAGGGGCAGAATTAATCGTTAAGTTGTGAACATCCATGTAAAATCCACAACCCGGAGAATTTCCGGTAACCGTATAAGCCCCACTTTGTGAAGGCTGTCCATTGGGTATCACCAAAGAGGGCTGATTAGAAGTAAACCCATTCGGACCTACCCAGTTAAAGGTAACCCCTGTTAATTGCGTCAATATTACGCTAGCCGTATCGCCTTGACAAACCGGACTATTATTAATCGGATTTAAATTGATAAGAGGATCACTTACTAAAACGGAAGAAGTATAAATCAAGGGAGTTTGACAACCACTCTGAATAACCGACAAAGTATAAATCCCGGCATCGGTTGGTTGTGCATTTATTACAAAAGGAGTAGTTCCTGTTGATGCATAACCATTAGGTCCTGTCCAATTATATTGACTTCCACCATACCACGTTGCCTGGAAATAAACTGTGCTCCCAGAACATAATGGAGTATTGTTGGTAACCGTAATAGGTTGGGTAGGAATGACAGAAACCGATAAAGTATCAGTAATCGCATTACAGCCCTGGCTGGAGAGGGTTAAAGAATATCTTCCGCTAGCTATGGTTTGAATGGAAGTAATCTGTGGATTTGCAATAGAACTCGTAAAATTATTAGGACCTGTCCAGCTGTACACATTCCCTAATACTCCTCCTGAACTAGTGAGTTGCAATACTTCCCCTGCACACAAGGTAGTATTACCCCCAATTGCAATAGAAACAACCGGTTGATTTACGATAACATTTCGAGTAATTACAGCAGTTGAACACCCGGAGGAAGTTATAGTGAGACTATATACTCCTGCTTGATTTAACTGAATATTATTTCGGCTTAAGTTGTTTTGATTCAGCAATTGTTGGTACCCATTGGGTCCAGTCCATTGCATATTTACACCGAAAATACTACTGGTAGCAGAAAGTACCAGGCTGTTATTAAGACATACCACTGGACTGCCAGAGATGGCAATACTATCCGGAAGACTATAAGTAAACACACGAGTAATCGAGCCATTACTACCTACTCCACAAGTATTCTCGCCTCTCACCCGATAAAAATGGCGCTGCCCGGCAGTTAATCCAGTTACACTATAACTAGTAGTATTTCCTGCAGCAACATTCTGGAAGTTGGGAACATATTGCGTGAATCCTGTATCTAATGCAACATCTAATCGGTAAGCTGTAGCCCCTACTACCGAAGCCCAACTAGCATCAAACGAGGAACAAGTAACTTGAATAGGGCTGGAGGTCTGCACAACTCCTGGTAAAGAAACCGTAGAGGCCTGACCTCTTAAGCTATAATTGCTCACCCCACATATACCTACACTTCTTACCCGGAAATAAACGGTTTGACCAATATTTAATCCGGTTAAAGCTATCTGCGTAGCGTTTCCTACGTTTTGATTTTGATATCCACCTAAGAAACTCGTAAACAAACTATCGTTGGCTACGTCCAAGAAATATTGAGTAGCCCCAGAAACTGCAGTCCAATTAAGGGTTACTCCAGAACAGGTAGGAACACTAGCAATCAAACCACTTGGAGCAGCAGGAATTTGCAATACACTGACAATCGCTTGACCACTTGTTAATCCAGGTAAAATATTGGAAACTGAAACCAAGCTATAGGTAGTATTTTGAGCAGGCGTTACTGTAAATAAATAGGCTGAACTGGTTAAGCCATTTACTGTAAATTGACTTGTGCCATCTGTCCATACCAAATTATAAGGACCAGGACCACTTAAAGCAACAGTAAGGGTTGCCGAGGCTCCAGCACAAACTGTTTGAGTTCCTGAGATAACAGCCACTGCTTGGGTATTCACTTGAATAGCGGCACTTCCAGAGGCGGTTCCTGTGCAAGAACTGCTAATAGCGGTTACTGTATAGGTTGTATTGGAACTTGGTGAAACTGAAACCACATAGGGTGAACTGGTTAATCCTGTTACCGTAGTATTAGTGGTACCATTGGAATACGTTAAAGACCAAGGGGAGGGACCGGTTAAAGTGAAACTCAAATTCGTGGAAGTTCCATTGTTGATGGTATTATTTCCAGTCAATACAACGGTAGGTCGGGTGATATTTTGAATAACATGTGTCCCACTCACATTACCAGTGGCACAAGCATCGGATATAGAATTCAAACTATATGTTAGGGTGCTTAAGGGTGTAGTGGAAATAACATATGGAGAAGCAGTCACCGAAACGTTGACAGAAGATTGTCCACTGGCTGTGTACGTTAAAGACCAAGGAGACGTACCCGTTAAGGATACCGAAACTTGGGCAGCATTTCCATTACAGATAGATTGTGTTCCCGATAATGCAGCGGTTGGCAGGTTGGTAACTGTCTGACTAAATGCATTAGAAGCCACACCATTTCCGCAATTTCCTTGTAAGGTGGTCACCTGATAAGTTCTACTTGCGGTAGGCGTAAGGTTTATCACATATACACTATTGGAATGATTGGTGATCGTTTGAGTACTAACTCCATCCGTCCATTGAAAGGTCCAGGGGGGAGAGTTTTGTAAACGAACACTTAACTGGTTTGCCTGGCCATTACACACAGAGGTTAAACCAGAAATGGTTGCCACCGGAATCGGACAAGCCACATCATTAGAATATCCATCGTAAGCTCCTCCTAAAAATTTACCACTTGCAGGAGAAAGTTGAGCACCAATGGCAAACACAGCATTTGAAACATCACTTACAGTTGTATCCGATTTATCCCGAATTCTTACTAAACAATTCGGACTAATAGCATTGTTAGGAATCGTCCATCCATAGAAATTCCTCCAAGCAGGAACTGAATCAATCATCAAAGTCCAGGCACTACCATTATTCGTTGAATAGTGAATTTGAACATTCAATATACTGGCTGAATTCCAACGAATAGAGGACAACCTTCCTGCTTTTAAAGCTTCACCCCCATTGGGCATTACAACAGTTACGGATGCAGGCGGTATGGTAAAATTGGCATTGGATTCATCAAAACGGGTGGAATCTTGTACATCCATAATTCTTACTCTACAAGTAGTAGAGCCTAAGGGTCCTGCTCCTGGAACCAGCCATGGGAAAGTTCCTGTTGATGCCGGGTAAGGATTGATGATGGTAATCCAATTGGATCCATTATTGGTGGTATATTCTAACTTGATATTAGGAATATTCAGGGCATTCCAGGTTAAATTCTGAGTAGAAGCACCAGGCCATGTTTCTCCTCCATTGGGAGAAGTCATGACAACGGTTCTGGGAAGATTGTTGTCTGAAGTATAACCATCATAAGCCCCTCCTAAATATTTTCCGGAGGCGGGTTGCAATTGTCCGGAAATAGTAAATACCTGAGCAGAAATCGACTGGACTGTAGTATCTGTTCTATCCCTTAACCTTACCCTGCAATTAACAGATAGGGCATTAGCAGGAATTGTCCAACCAAAATACGTCCTCCAGGCAGGAATAGAATCATTAATTAATGACCAGGAGGAACCATTATTAGTGGAATATTCTAACCGTAATGCCAGAACTGATGCGGAATTCCAACGAATAGATCGTAAGGACCCGGCTTTCAGATTCTCTCCCCCATTTGGGTAAATGATGCCCACTGAAGACGCAGGAATACTAAAATTCGCATTAGAGGCATCATTAATAGAACCATCAGAAGTATTGGTAAGCTTAACCAAACAAACACTTGAACCCAAAGGCCCTGCACTGGGAACTAACCAAGGGTATGTACCTGTTCCTGCAGGGTAAGAATTCTGAATGATAATCCAGGAACTACCATTGTTGGTGGAATATTCGATTCGAACATTATCTACATTTTGACTGGACCAGTTGATGTTTTGTGTGGTAGCACCTGCCCAAGTTTCGCCTCCATTAGGAGCAGTAACGGTTAATACTTTGGGAAGATTATTGTCTTTGGTATAACCATCATAAGGACCTCCCAAATACTTACCGGAAGCAGGTTGTAAGGCAGCCGAAACACTTAAGTTGGTTGGACTTACACTATTCACCGTAGAAAAGGTTCTGTCGGATACTCTTACTTTTAAAGAAGAAGTAACAATATTGGGTACGATCCAGGAAAAAAATCCTCGATTTGCCGGAATAGAGTCATTGATTAAAGTCCAAGAACTCCCATTGTTGGTGGTGTATTCCAAGCGAACATCTACTACTGAAACCGGGGTCCAACGAATCGAACGCATTTGACCAGCCTTAAAAACTTCGCCTCCGGTAGGATAGTTTAAGGTAATCGTGGAGGCAGGAATACTAAAGGTAGCATTACTTACATCGGAGATGCTGTTATTCGTAGTAGATTTAATTCTTACCAAACATTGCGTAGAACCTAATGGACCAGCAGAAGGAACCTGCCAGGGATATGGACTTGAAAGCCCTGAGTGATTAGTTACAATCGTATTCCAGGTTGAGCCATTATTCGTAGAAAACTCAATATCAACGGAAGGAATGGTGTTCACCGTCCAGGTGATATTTTGCGTTGAGGAACCTGACCAGGTTTCTCCTCCATTGGGAGAAGTAACAGTGATCGAAGGTTGCGCCCACACTATTCCCATGAGCATCAGCCATGGCAATAGTATTTGTAGGATGGGATTTTTCACAATCGTAGGATTTACAATACCCCGGATTAGTTACAACCTTCAAATGCCACTTCCTGAATATAAAACCCGCTGTTCCAGTTGTTAGGGTTTGGAGCTGTAGAGGTTATTTCGATTCTCCAATAACGAGCGGAAACACCTGAAAAGTTAAACTCCTGCCAAGCATCTGCTCCATTTCCAGTTGCGGTTAAACGTGTTGTCCAAGGACCGGTTAAAGAAGTTGAAGTACGAAGCACAAAATCTCCAATACCAGGACCACAGCAGCAGCAGCAATTATGGGTTGAATATAATTTAAATTTACTTACAGTTTGGGCAGCTCCTAAATCATATACTAAATATCCTGGATTTCCAGTAGATACACTATTACAATCCATGTAAGAAATACTACAAGACTGGTTGTTGTCTGTTTGACCATCTAATGTCCGCATCGGTGCATAACCACAATCAGTATAACGTCTATAGCTACTATTATCCTGAATCCAGGAGGTATTAGAAGGAGGCACACAAGCCGTGTATACCTGCATAGGGATTACAGTAGTAGAACTACATTGACCCGCAACAGTTTGTAAACTGATGTTGTAGGTTCCTGCTGTAGTCCATGTAGCATTTACAGGATTAACTGTGGAAGTGCCCGGAGAACCGGAAGGGAATGTCCAAGCATAATTTGTGCTTGGAAATGCACTGGCTTCAAAATTTACAGGATTGTTGATGGTCAGGTAACTTCCGGAAGCCGTGCTAAATCCAAATTCAGAGTTAAAGGCTGTACGTGCTCCCCGACCGCCATGTGCGTTATTCCAATAAGTACGAGATGCCCAAGTTTGCCCCATAGATTCACGATTTGAAATCTGAGAATACATTTTACATCCTTTTCCTCCTATGGTATTGTTATTACTGCAACCACTTGTATTTACAAAAGGATTAACCGCAGTAGCACTGGTATTGCCATTTGAACCTGGCCATGTTCCTTCGTTGGCATGACCATTAATATGTAAGGCTCCATCGCCATGGTTCCCCATATATGATCGACCTGCTACATTAGCTACAGTTACCATCCATTCGTACAAATGATCCCCTAAGTTATCTACTCCATCCGGCTGTAGAACGAGAACCAGATGCTGTTGATAATAACCCAACACGCACGGGGCCATTCCCTCCATCTCCCTGAGACACGCTAGAATTCCAATTTATAGCTCCCCATGGGGTACTTGAATTATGTACTTCTGTTCCGTTTTCAGTTCCAGACAAGGTTGGATTTAATTGATTGATATTTGTGGTTCCGTTCATGCTTTGGCTGGTAACCGGAGGTTCGGGACCACGAGATGCTTTTTCAATTCTGTAAACGGACGTAAAGCAACCCAATCTAGATAAGCCCATAAATCAGCTACAGACAACATATGACAACCTCTGTCAGGTCGAGCAGTAGAATATAATCTGGGGACACTTGAATTAACCCCCGGGGTTTGAACGATGATGGTGTAACGATTTGAAGCCCCAATTTGACCATCATATGCATTTTGTCCCTGGGTATTGGTTGAATTATTAACTCTACTGGTTTGTTGAGCATAGGTTAAAGCATTTAAAAAATCTGTGTATTGGCCTTGGGTAACTTCATACTTCATCATATAAAAAGCATTAAAACCGGTAGGATAATTAGCACTATCCACTACCCCATCTAGATTTAGATCTAATCCCCCATCCCCATCAATCCTAATAAAATTGGCAGGATTACTAGAAGGATTTACAAATTCGCCCGTTGCTGAAATATTGGGGCTCATCAAATTATCAATGGTATAAGGCAAATGCGTAGTTACTGCATAAAATGAATTTTGAGAAGATGAGTTCGATCCATTTCCATCTCCAATCGCAAAAGGACCTGAAGGAATATAAACCATCTCAATCCCATAAATATTCATACTCACCGTATTGGTATCGTTCACTCCGTTTAAACCGTAGTTCCACTGTATTTCCATACCGGTTACGGTTACTGTTCCTTGCCCGAAATCCCTGCGAGCTACCATAGCTCCTTTTTGGTCACAAGAAACATTTACAATTACCGGTGTACCTGTACCTAATGCAATTCCAGTAGCGTTCAAGGTTGCATGTTGCCAGGCACTGGTACCTACTTTATATTTTGCAAAGATCCAAACTGCATCAGAGTTGATATTATCCTTCCAGGAGTTATTCCACGTAAGATTAAACCGAATCTGCCAGGTGTCATTGTTTGTATTTTGATTTACCAAAGCTGTGTTTGAAATTACTACACCATTGGCATTAAGATTTGAAGTGATACAAATCAAAAATAAACTGATAACCGAATAAAGTAATGCTCTTTTCATATTTAGGGAGTTATACCTCAAAATAAGTTCTACCGATTAGCAAAAACAAATTAAGTTTTGAGTTTCTTCCCGTTTGTATAAATATTTAACATTCAGATAACATAATCATCAGCACCATTAATAATATGCTAAAAATCCATCCATTACATTCCATAATTTTTTAAGCCCGGAAACGGATATATTAAAATAAAAAACTCTTCTACCTTACTAAAAAGGTAGAAGAGCTAAGTTAACTTGTTTACTTACTCAACTATAAGTTTGAGGTAATGATGACTACCCTGATTTATGGTTTCTATCAAGTATTGCCCTTTGCTTAATTCCCTTTCAAAAGAAATCACATCAGTATGCAATGGGCTTTTATCTTTTCTTTTGGAAGATTGAAGATGAGCCAACTTACCCTGAATATCATAAACTTTTATAGTAATGGTAGGATCATCTTTAGATAACCCTTCCCACTTAAGATTTATATGAGATCCTTCATTTGGATTTGGCCAGGCGGTTAATACCACTGAACCACCTTCATTGACCTCAAATTCTTTGGTAAAGGAATCATTTTTGATATCAGCAGTAGAAACAACAGAATCATTTTTCACGGGGGCACCATTGCCCAGTTTACAGGTAACCACTGTTGCTGTACGTGTGGTAGATACCCATCCACAACCTGGAACATCCGCAGATAAAGTATAAATTCCGGAATGCGATAATTGTGCATTAAATTGCCGGGCGATTCTTCCACTATAGATAAATCCACCTGGCCCATTCCATTGATAATTTACCGTACTTCCCAGCACGGCTCCAACCAGATTTAAAGAAGATCCAACACAAGGAGTATTGGAGTTTGCCGTTAGGCTTGCTGGATTATACACCTGAACTGGTGTGGTTGTAACTTCACGCGTACCACAACCCGGACTGGTTACTCGTAAGGAATAAACCCCGGCATTTCCGGTGACCAGTCCAGATACTGTAGCAGAAGATTGGTTGGAAGTAAACCCAAGCGGTCCTAACCATTGGTAGGAATAAGTACTCAATGTTTGACTTGCCGACAATCCTAAACTTCCGGCAACGCAAACCGGACTGCTGGTGTTGGCTAATAAACCGGTAAGGGTGTGACCTACCATAATATTAACCGTACTGGTGGATTGCCCACATCCAGGTATAGCAACTACTAAGGTATATAAGCCCCCGGAAACAGGCAGTATATTGATTAAAGAAGGAGTGCGTAAACTAGAGGTGAAACCATTAGGCCCTGACCAATTATACAGGGTTCCTCCAATTTGACCCGTGCTGAGTTGTAAAGTTCCACCCTGACAAATAGGAGTATTTCCCATAGCTATCATCCCACTGAGATTATTTAATAATACACGGGTAGTATAGATTCGTGCACCTCCACATCCACTGGAAACCACACTCAAGGTATATTCACCTGCTGCTAAACTGGTAACACCCAAAATGGAATCTACCTCAATGCCAGAGGTAAAACCATTTGGACCTGCCCAACTATAGCTGGCATTCGGAATTGTGTTAGCAGTTAATCTTAACGTCTGACCATAACACAAGGGACTATTCGATCCCGCTACAATACTATTTAAACTGGGATTAACCGTTACTGCTGTGGTTGCAGTAGTAACCCCACAATTTGTGGTAACTCTTATAGTATAAGTACCAGCATTTAAGACTGGAACATTTAATAAGGAGGGAGTTCTCAACGTAGAATTGAAATTATTAGGTCCTTGCCAAACAATTCCAGCATTTATCGGCCATTGGGTAGAAAGTAACAACGTACCGCCCTGACAAATAGGACTGTTGGAGGTTGGTGACAATACAGGAATGGTATCCACCACAATACGAGAAACACGGGAGGTAGTAACACAACCTGGACTAACAACCGTTAAACTATATTGACCTCTGTACAATGCCCCTACAACGGGAATAGAGTCATTCTGATTATTGGAAGTGAAACCGTTCGGACCTGTCCAGTTATAGGTAGCGTTGCTAATTGTGGTAGCACTTAGCCGCAGGGTTTGCCCAACACAGACCGGGCTGTTACTGGTAGCCACGAGTCCACTTAAATTACCTCCCACCTGAACCGACACGCTGGTAGTATATACTCCACAACCTGTGCGAGATGCGGTTAAAGTATATATCCCACTTTGAACCGGCTGAACATTGACAATAGAAGGAGTAGCTCCAGTGTTTGAATATCCATTTGGACCAGCCCATACCATATTAACCCCCGATAAAGCTGACCCGCTTAGGTACAAATTATTCCCCTGACAAACCGGTGTTGTTGCCGATGCTGTAGCGGTTAATACCGGCAGCAAGGATACCGTATGAGAACGATTTATCGGTAAGCAACCGGGTGTTGAAATGGTAACCTGATAAACCCCATTTCCCGAAGACTGAATTCCTACAATAGAATCAATCCCAGTTGAACTGGTAAATCCATTCGGTCCTGTCCATAGATAGCTTGCATCCGGATAATAAGAAGCACTCAAGCCCAAAGTATTGCCAATACATATTGGAAGATTACTGGATATGCTGGATTGGTTGAGATTACTGCCTACCTGAACGGTTGTGGTAAAAGTGGCTACCCCACAACTCGGCAAGGAAACCGTTAAGCTATACACCCCACTGTGAGAATATTGAGCCCCTGCAAAGGTTTCGGTTGCCAATTGGGAAGTAAATCCATTCGGGCCACGCCAGAAGTAAGTAGAACCCCGGGGTCCGGTACCCTGCAAAGTGAGATTACCCCCTCCGCAAACCGGACTATTGCTGCTGGCATTGGCATTGGATAAAGTATTCACCACAACTGCATAAGTCTGAATATAGGGTGAACAACCACCTGCAGTTACAGTTAAGGTATATAAGCCCGCCATTCCACTATTCGCATTTACACGCGTAACACTCGAACCGCTTGCAGTAAATCCTCCCGGCCCATTCCACAGATAAGATACCCCCGACAAATTTGTCGCACTCAGATTAATAGAATTCCCGGAACATACCGGACTATTTGTTCCTCCCAACACTTGTTGTTGTATATTTGGAGAAACCCATATTTCAACGGTGTCATATAGGGCTACACAACCTGGTACTACTTGCTGTACGGTATAAACCCCTGCATGTATTGGCTGTACTGCTAAAATACCCGGGTTTGGACTGGAGGCTACATAATTATTCGGCCCGCGCCAACGATAAAATGCAAATTGATTATTACCACCTGCATACAGATACAAATTACTCCCTTCACATATATTTGTCTGATTCGAATAAGGATTCATTGTAGAAGTAGGACTTACCGCTACTGTAAAATGATCTTCAAAATAGCCACATCCCGGAGAGGTACCACTTACTGTATATACCCCATTTAAGGATGGGGTACTATTGGGAATTACCACCGAATGTTGATTGCCAGTAAATCCATTGGGACCAAGCCATTGATAGAAAACCCCTGGCATCAGGTCAACTGATAACTGAACCGTATCCCCCTGACATACCGGACTGTTGTTTTGAGGATTTAAATTCAACGCAGGACTCACCACTACATTCGTAACATACACCAGAGGGTTCTGACATCCGGGCTGTGCAATTGATACTGTATAAATACCAGCCTCCAAGGGAGTAGCATTCAATACAAAAGGTGCATTTCCTGAATCCATAAATCCATTTGGACCTGTCCACGAATAAACCGTGCCCCCTATATTCGTTGCAGATAAATAAACCGTTGCGCCTTCACATACCGGACTATTATTGCCAACCGTAAAACTTTGTGAATTCGTAACCGATACCAGTATAGAATCACTTAACTGACCACATCCCGGACTATTTATATCCAAACTATAAACGCCCCCCTGAATAGAAGTGATAGATATAATCTGTGGATTTTGTAGACTGCTGGTAAATCCATTCGGACCCCGCCAATTGTAAGTGCTTGTTCCATTTCCTCCACTTGAGGTTAATTGTAATACCTCTCCTGCACATAACGTAGTATTCCCCCCTAATAAAATCTGAGTTACCGGAAGATTTACGGTTACACCGGTTCCTAACACCACCGAGGCACAACCTGCATAACTTACTGTTAAACTGTACGTACCCGCCTGACCTTGCGTAATCCCAGATAAACTTGCCTGACTTTGACCCAAGCGCTGATATCCCCCTGGACCTGTCCAATCTGTAGTTGTACCCGGAATAGAAATAGCACTGGTAAGTTGAAGCGTGGAACCATTACATACCGGACTATTACTTCCCATTACAATACTATCTCTTAAGTTATAAGTTACAACTCTCGTACGAACCGCACTCTGATTGCTGGCTCCACAGGCATTTTCTCCTCTAACTCTGTAATAATGATTTTGTCCATTATTTAACCCTACTACAGAATATGAAGTAGTATTTCCAACCGATACGTTTTGATAACTCGGAACATAACTACTGAACAAAGTATCATAAGCAACGTCTAATCTATAATTCGTCGCATTCATTTGGTTTTGCCAATTGGCTACGAATCCAGTACAATTAACCAATGAGGCGGCACTACTGGTAATCACCGAAGGGATAGATAAGGTGCTTCCCTGTGCACGTGTGCTGGAGAGACTAGTTCCACAAACTCCTGATGCTCTTACCCTAAAATAAACAGTTTGTCCTGCTGTCAAGCCTGTCAGTAAAGCTTGTGTGGCAGTTCCCATATTTTGGTTTTGATATCCACTTATAAAACTTATAAAACTTGTATCTGCAGCAACATCTAAATAATAACCAGTTGCCCCGTTAACCCCTGACCAATTGAGGGTAAGCCCGGTACAAGTAGGAGAAGTAGCAGATAATACGGAGGGTATGCTTGGAATTACCTGAACCCCTAATGCCGCTGTACCACTTACCGTTCCTACATAGGGATTCACTACACTCACCATAGAATAGGTGGTAGATTGACTTGGTGTAACCGACATTACATAAGGGCTGGAAACTATCCCACTGATTGTGGTGGGCTGAACCCCATCGGTATAGGTAACAGTCCAGGGAGCAGGTCCGGTAAGATGTATAGATAGATTAGCCGTGCTTCCCAAACATAAGGTCTGACTTCCACTTAAAGTAGCTGTAGGTAAGGCATTCACTAGTATAGATGCCGATCCGGAAACACTTCCAGCACAATTTACATCCTGTACTGATATTAAAGAATAGGTACTGGTTTGTACAGGACTCACCGTCCATACATAGGGACTTTGGGTAATTCCAGACAACGCGTAGGTAGTTGTACCATCTGTATAATTCAACTGCCAGGGAGCTACTCCACTTAGGCCTATGGTTAAGTTTGCAGTTTGACCTAAATTTATTGTTTGGGTACCACTGATTATTGCAGTTGGAATAGTAAATAAATTTACTACCCCTACTCCACTCACAGTACCTGAACAAGCATCACTGACATTACTTAAATTATAAGTAGTGTTTATTATAGGTGTTACAGATAATATATAAGGACTACTATTAATACCTGTCAAGGAAGTATTGGCACTACCATTAGAATAGGT
>RFSG01000230.1 GCA_009924095.1 Sphingobacteriia bacterium | reverse complement strand
TCCAATTATGTTGCTGTTTTAGGATATAAATTTACCCTTATTGCATGTGCAAGAAACAGTCTTTTTCAACGACAGGGCTGGGGATAAAGGAGGGAGTTTTTTCACACCCGATAGCTATCGGGTCTGACGTTCTGCACCATTCTAAAAACGACAGACATCTAACCAATTGACATGATATTTTAGTAAATTTGGTAATAATTATGTATTATAAAGATATGTTCAATACGATAGAAATAGACAAAAGTAATTTGACAATAATGGGAGTTAAATTTTCAGACATAAAAACCTTAGAAAGCACTGCAAACGCTTTGGGAAGTAATATGTTTGAAGGTTTTAAGCCGACACCAAAAGGAATTGAAATTATTAGAGACTATGTAACCGGAAAAATATCACTTACAGAGCTTGTGGCATTGGGTAAACAAAAAGCCTATGTCTAATCCCTATAGATACATTGACCCTGACTATACTTATACTGACCCTAATACAGGACTTTTACGAAATTTGTTAGAAATTTCAGATCCTGAAGTATTGCTCTTTGTTGAGAGTGGTGCGGTTACCAAACGACTTCAACAACTTAACGAGAATCAAATAAAAATTAGGGGAATTGACAGCCTTTTTGAAATTCATCAACACTTATTTCAGGACATATATGTGTGGGCTGGTAAAAAACGAAATATTGAGATCAGCAAAGACGGAAAACAATTCTTCCCAACGACACATTTTGATAATGCCCTGAGATACATTGACCAGTTAATTGAAGAATTCAGGAAAATTCCGAATGACGATAAACGGAAGTTAGCTGAGAAGTTGGCTGAGATTTTAGATAACGTCAACTATTTACACCCATTCAGAGAAGGAAACGGTAGAACACAAAGAGAGTTTTTACGACTGTTAGCATCCGAGAAAGGTTTGACCTTAAATCTCAATCCTCCAGATAACGAAATTATCTATGACAAATACATGAAAGGGACAATTGACAGCGATGTTGTAATATTAACGGAACTTATTTTTCTACTCATCACGGCAGAAAAATGAGAAGAAAAACGACCGCATAACAGCACATTGGCAATAGGCGGGGTTTCGTTTCCGCTTGACATCCCGATAGCTATCGGGATTGAGGTAGCCGAAAATTCAGTTCTCCGAACTAACTTTTGT
>RFSG01000229.1 GCA_009924095.1 Sphingobacteriia bacterium | reverse complement strand
CCTCTTAAATGTTTATTTATGGGGACTATGTTTAATACTAAGTTTATGGATAAAACCCGATTGGGTGGAAGCACAAACGCCTATTTCCGGAGTAATTAGGGATTTGTATTGTTGAAGATACCATGATAGTTTCAAACAATTGCCCATTACTGGATTTAAAAGTATTTCTCCAAGGGGGAACAAAGGAATTCAATCTTCCACAACAAAACTATTGGCCTGCACTTCCGATTTCGCTATTAGTTGGAGGATTAAAAAAAATGAAAACAGATTTAGCTTTTAACGACTTAGTGCCCTTTACTACCCCTTACACTTCATTTCCAGGAAATCCTGCACCCTCTGCCCAAACCTACACAGGTCCCATGCCTATGAGTATGAATTTGATCTCCAACCCTGTTGTGGATTGGGTGCTTATTGAACTTCGACAAGTGGTGGATCCTGCTAATATTAATAACCCAGGTACTGCTTTACAAGACTCTTGTGTGGCGAATTATTCAGCTATTTTATTGGAAGATGGACAAATCGTGGATGTAGACGGAAGTACTTTTCCCTTTGCCATTAGTTTTAATCAAAGTTATACGGTTCAAAATACCCAAGGTCCATTTTATATTGTGATCAAACATAGAAATCACCTTCCTGTCATTAGTAGTGTGCCGGTATATGTGAATTCCATGGGTGTAATTCAGTATGACTTTACCTCGAATATTACGCAGGCATGGCAAGACCCTGCATTGCCGGCAACGAATTATCCTCAATTAGGATTTTATCGGGTATTAGCTGATCCTCCACCCTATAATGCAACCTATGCTTTTTCAGTAGCACCCAATCCTACCAGTAATGTAGCCTGTATGATTGGAGGAGATGGAGATTTAGATGGTGTTGTGGAATATGATAACACTATCACTACTAGTGACGATTATAAGAATGCAAGTTATTTAAGTAATCTCCCGTATCCAATAGGGGGCTGTAATAGCCTCAATATGGTTTACGATAATTATGATGTGGATATGGATGGGTTTGCTGTTACCTTATGCTTTTCTCTGATACCTTATCCCAATCCCTATTATGATGTGGAAAGCATTAATTATTTTACTTGGGATTGTTCAGTCATTCCTTACACCAATTACATTTATTTTTCCAACGTACCATAACCTAGAACTCATATGAAAACG
>RFSG01000228.1 GCA_009924095.1 Sphingobacteriia bacterium | reverse complement strand
CTCGGAAAAAAGTTGTATATTTGTATATCAGAAAATCTATATTGTAAACTAAAATATATTTATGAGAGTAAGTAATAAAATTGGTATGAAGTTCGATTGCAACCGTTTATGGAATTGGGCGTACGAGAAGCTGGGTGAGAGCAGGTGTGCGGCAATTGCATTTTATTGGGATACAAAAGAATCGGCTGAGTGTGGATACTATGATTGGGATAAAACCATTTGGATTAACTTAGCACAATGTAAAAGAATGATAGCTGTCCAAAAAACTATCCTTCACGAATGGACACATGCACAACAAAGCTATCGTTGGTATAATCACTACCAAATGAAATACGGATACAAAAATAACCCTTACGAAATTCAGGCTAGAGATAACGAAAAATTAGTGAAACGTGCATACAGAAGAACAAAATAATTTAGCCCCAGGGCAAGTGGCTGTGAATAGGACAGAGCATTGTACTATGCAGCTATTCGAAAACTTACAGGGTGAATACTATCCCGTTACCGATTGTCAGGGTAAATTGAATCTAATTAGGAGTGAATATCATCCTATTGGTAACCGTTTACAATATCCTAAAAAGTGGGGACGTAAAAGGGCTGCCACATTACTATTAGAACACAAAATAAAGGTCGAAAGGGATACTATTGAATCTGCTCAGGCCGAATTAGCAAAATTAGAAAGGTGTCTGTCCGATGTTCAAGGATGGGATGACGATAGTAAAATATAAATCTACATAAATGCTCACCGAAACCGAAATGCTCACTAAGGCTGTCCAATTAGGAATGGACGAAGAGCTCGTAAGTTATGCTAAGCAGATTCAACGTCAATTAACGGGCGATGGCGATACGGCCGATTGGTTGGATTGCTTAGAGATGGCTTATAACGAATTGATTCTCAACGAATTACATTAAGGAAAAAAAGTTATCCACAAAATTTGGAAGTCTCAAGAATTTTTCGTAACTTTAGGGTGTGGAGGGCGGGCTCTGCGCCCGCTCCACCGAATGGATAACCGATTGATTTTCAACGGCTTATGAAAGTGTATATAACATATATTATGTTAAGTAGGGAAGCCATTGATTATCAACCCGTTAGCTCGGAAAAAGCCCCTATTTTCTTATATAATATATTATGTTAAGTCCGGCCCCAACGGGGTGGACCGCCTAAGGCA
>RFSG01000227.1 GCA_009924095.1 Sphingobacteriia bacterium | reverse complement strand
GGGATGATTTTTGAAAACAATCGTTTAACAGATATCAGTGGATTTGGAGTATGGATGCAGTATATGGATGCTGCAATCATTCGTAACAATTTTATTGACCTTACCGCTAACGCTACTACAAGTATACAGTATGGGATATATACCCAATTCATGTATAATAGCACCCGCATTTTGTCCAATGATGTTAGGACTAAAAATTATGGAGCATTTTTCTCTAATACCCTTGGGGCTTCAGGTCAAAGAGCGTTAGTTGCCAATAACTTCTTTAATGCAACCCATCCTACCGGAACTACCCTTTACGGATTGTATGAAGTCAGTGGAACGTTTGTAGATTATTTCCATAATACAGTTACTACTACCAATCCCAATACTAGCTTTTCTTATACCCTATGGGATCAGGGCGGATCATTTAAAACCTTCCACAATAATATATTCAGGAATAATGGCTTGGCATCTGCCAACAATCATGTGGTTTATATATCTCTGGGTACCGGAACGGTGTATGATTATAATGATTATTGGTGGCCTACCGGAACGACCAATATTGGGTTTCATAGTACTTGGGGAACGAACATGCCTACCTCCCAATGGACAACCTTTAGGAGCTCAACTTATGGAGGGGCCAATTCCCTTAATATTGATCCTTTATTCTTAAGTTCAACCAACTTACGTCATTACAACAATGCCTTAAATGCAGGGTTTAATCAAATATCTCGGGTTCCAACTGATATTGATGGATTCACTCGTACCACTCCGGTTACTATTGGAGCAGATGAATTTAAGCCAGTAGCTAATGATGCTGCTGTTGTTTCTATTGTAAGCAATCCTCCTTGTATTGGGGTTTCAAACTTCCAAGTTAGAATTGGTAATTATGGTACTACTACCTTAACCAGTGCTACGATTAACTGGACTGTGAATGGAGTAAACCAACCCCCTTTTAGTTGGACAGGATCATTGGTTCAAAATGCGGTTTCAACACCTATTACAGTTGGTACTTTTAACTTCCTTTTTGGCACCAATTATACTATCACTTCTGCGACTAGTTTACCTAATGGGGTAACAGATGGGAATACCCTGAACGATCAAACCTCCATTAATACCGCTCCTGCCTTAGGAGGAACGTATACTATTGGGTCTGGCGGAAACTATGCTTCATTTTCAGCTGCGGT
>RFSG01000226.1 GCA_009924095.1 Sphingobacteriia bacterium | reverse complement strand
TAGGATTTGCATTAGCTAAAGCTATTTTCAAATTAGTACTAAAATAATCACACCGGCCTTTTTTAGCTAAAACATCGTTTTTAGGTATTTTTAAGGCCATTTTTGATTTTGTTGTACTAGTTATGCTAACTTATCAAGCGTTATGTAAATTTTGAAAATTAAAATTGATTTAAAAACCAATCTGTAACAGATTCTTTATAAACAAAACCGGTATTTCCTGATCTTGAATCAATCCAGGATCGTAGTTTGTTGTGCGCTTCTAGCTCCGTAGGGTAACTATATATCTTGTCATCAGAAGATCTTTGATAGATAGAAGATAATCTAACTTTATACCATAATTTTTCGGCAGAATTGCGATCATTGAATAGGGATAACTGGCTCATATCCATCCCTCCTTCCGTAATATCCTCCTGCTCCAGGTCAGTCCTGCCGGTCCGCCCCAAAATCCCCAGGCTTGTCTGGCCTTACTATATTTTGGATAATTTTTAAATCTCTGGTTTCGTGTCAAAAAATTATAAGTTCTTAAAACAGTTATTAATGATACCGGCGTTCTATTGGCAAACTGGTATGCTCTAGCAATTCCTACTTGGGTTCCTGCCTTCTGGCTTCTGGGTGCAGCATCCCTCCATCGTAGAGCTTGGGCTGCAGCTTTCTGCATACTTTTGGTCGGTTTGTACGTCATAAGTCAAAAAAATATGGCCTGGCAAAATTACCAGGCCTTTTAATTAATCCTGATCCTGGTCCTGATTTTTGTTAATAAATACAGGAGTAATATTCTTTCTTCTATTCACTAACCTGGTTCTAATTGTATTCTTTACGGCTATAGGTTTTTTCCTAGCAAAAAATACTGGCATTACAGGAGAAGTAGTAACAAAACGGCTATATCCTTCCGGACAGTTGATGGCAATAATTTGAGGCTCTTTTGAAAAACTACTTTGCTTTTGCATCATAATAGGATTTTGATCTACTAAAAAAATAGTAGCTGAATTAATGCAAACTTCTAAAGGGATAAAGTTTTCATTGGCAATTTGTTCGGGAAAAAGAACCTCATAAGGATTCCAGATGCCCCAGGTAGGTAGATTATTCATTCGTACCTCCCATATCGATAACTGCAATTTTATTAATAGAAAAACTCATAAAATAGGATATTTCTCCTGTATCTGGATTGAC
>RFSG01000225.1 GCA_009924095.1 Sphingobacteriia bacterium | reverse complement strand
TAAAAAATCATCATGATTACCCCTTACATAAATCACTTGTAATTCTGTATCACGCAACCATTTCATCAACAGTTTAAAAAAACGGGTATGTTGTTTTTTCCATTTTCCTGAACGTTGTAATTGCCAACCATCAATGATATCACCATTCATAATTAGTCGGTCGAAGGTGCAGGTTTTCAGAAATCGGACTAATTCACGGGAACGTGAACCCCGAGTACCTAAATGTACATCAGAAATCACCAGGGTTCGGTAATGGGGAGCAGAAATCATAGATAGCGGTGAAGTTAAATATCAGTTATGGAATAGGGACAAATTAAATATCCCATCCTTGTGAATAAGATTTTACCGCTTGCGTTTTTTTTCAATAATTGAATTAATTCATAATATCGGCATAGTGCACATTTTTGTGTAATTTTACATCGTGAATCTAACTCTGGCAGTAGAGTCCTTGCTGTTTGCGTCTGAAAGTCCAGTAAAATTGGCCGAATTGGTCAAAATTTTTGCCCATGAAGAACTGGTACATTTTGGTGCAGACGAGCTAATCTTACAGGAAACCTTAGCTTCCCTTATTTCAAAATATTCATCAGATGCCTATGCGTTTGAAGTTAGAGAAATTGCGGGAGGTTATCAGTTTCTGACGAAACCCGCTTATGGTTTGGTAATTCGTACCTTATTGGTAGAAAAAGATCGTAAGCGTCTATCCCGTGCCTCTCTGGAGACTTTAAGTATTATTGCTTATCGTCAGCCCATTAGTAAGGCGGAGATTGAATATATCCGGGGTGTGAATTGCGAATATGCAATGCAGAAGCTGCTGGAAAAACAATTGATTGAAGCGGCAGGTCGCAGTGATGCGCCTGGCAAACCTATGCTGTACCGCACCAGCACTTATTTTATGGAGTATTTCGGGATATCAAGCCTGAAAGATCTCCCCAAACTACAGGAAATCCCAGCCGACGAGGAAGCCTACCATGAGCAATTCAGAAACGAATTCCGGGAAGAACCGGAAACCGAAAACCAGTTCTTCAACATCCGAAACACCGAACCGGAAACGGGGGATCCCGGACATGAACCCGGACTCCCACAACGAGAGGCCGAGCTTCCCGAAGAAACGCAGCAGTAACAGTTATTCTGACTCCCCCTCTCCTCGAAAATCAAACTTTGGAGAAGGATCGAATCGTAACTCCGACGAAGGAAGTGGA
>RFSG01000224.1 GCA_009924095.1 Sphingobacteriia bacterium | reverse complement strand
TTTACTTTTTCTAGTCCTTTCAGGTTGGTGTGATTGTAACCCCATTTATTGCCGGATTTTTTAATTTAATGGGTTTGGATTTATTCTAATTATATTGCTGTTTTAGGATATAAATCTACCCTTAAGGCATGTGCAAGAAACAGTCTTTTTCAAGGACAGGGCTTGGGACAAAGGAGTGAGTTTTTTCACAGTCTGACGTTATAACCAACGCTAAACGAGCATCAGAAAAACAATATTTCTACGACAAATTTTCGTATGTTTGGGACATGCCAAGACAGACCAAATACCATATTGGGGTTGAGATAGATAAGTTGACCAACAGTATTCAGAACATAATTTCTGGAGACAGTTTTCCGACTGACGTTCACCCTATATCAAAGGCTGACTTGAAAAATGTCACTAAGAAAAACAAATGGCTTTTTAATTGGGCAGAAGAATTTAAAATGGCCGATCGAACTGTTTTTAAACTTACAATCCGTAACAATCCTGATATTATTCAGGGGCTTGTTAGCATAAGTGACTATAAAGACCATTTTTACATACATTTAATTGAGAGCGCACCATTCAATCTAGGTCGACAGAAACTTTATGAAGGAATACCTGGAAACTTATTTGCGTTTACATGTAAAATTTCATGGGACAAAGGTTATCAGGGATTCATTTCCTTTACCTCTAAGACAAAGCTCTTAGACCATTATGAAAAGACTCTTGGTGCGACTCATATTGGCGGACATAAAATGGTGATATTCCCCAATGAGGCACTTAAATTAGTCAGAAAATATTTTCCAAGCTAAATCAACTTATCATGGGACACATCAGAGAACCGAGAGGCGTAGATTTTTTTGTTGATCCTACTCCACTATCAAAAGAGGACAGACAACAAATTAGTGAGTTAATTGCCTACTACAAGCGAACTGGAAAAAAAATGCCAACTGCCAAGGCGGCATCAAAAAAGAGTGTTGCTCGAAAAAGAAAGACTTCTGTTGTATAATTCCATATGTTCTCTTACTGACACGACAAGGAAGCACTGGTTATAACCGCGTGTTGCCAAAATTGCCGACTGAGTTGCAAGTATAGGCTTGGTTGCATACAGTCGACTTGGTTGCAAGTTCATAGGAAAATGCAATAAAACCGGCAACTTCGCCTACACGCAAACCGTCAGACCCGTCCCGATAGCTATCGGGATTGAGGTAGCCGAAAATTCAGTTCTCCGAACTAACTTTTGT
>RFSG01000223.1 GCA_009924095.1 Sphingobacteriia bacterium | reverse complement strand
TTGCAATTTCAGAGATTAAATTGGTGACCATGAAATTTTTACCTTCCACGGTAGATAGATATTTAAATACCGCTGATTTTTTCGCATTACGTAATTTTTTCCAGATATCCGCTTCCCAAGCCATATTAAGACCCAGGCGATAATCCGGCAATATCTCCGGCGTGGCTTTACCTGGAGCAATTTCTGTTACAGCATCACTGGCTCCCTGACTGGTGTGGGTTCCTACTTTTTCCACCCCAGCTTCTGCGCCACCAAAAACATAGGGCAGATAAGCGCCTTTTCTTGCTCGGATTTCATTATTAGCAATTTGAATTTCCTGCAGAATAATATTTAATTCCTGATTTCGATATAAAGCGGAATCTATTAATTCAATTAATTCCGTATCCTTAAAATAATCTTTCCATTTAGTTTTTGCTAAATTAATTGTATCCGTTGCAGTGGCATAACTTTTAGGTACTGATTTATTTTCAGCTCTATTGGAAAGGTTTATACTTTTACAGGCACCCAAAAGTATCAATATACAGGCAATGCCTGCATATTGATATATTTTGTTATTAATTCTCTTCATTTTCTTCTGTTAGATTTACGTGGTCAACTTCATGCACAAAATCCTCGCTTAAAGAACTATCTGATTCATCTTTAATAAGCTTACGGCCATTTGCTATCGTACCAAAAACATAATATAATCCTGGGACAATAATTACTCCAAAAACGGTTCCGAATAACATTCCCCCTAAGGCAGAGGAACCAATGGTACGATTACCGATAGCTCCTGCCCCATGGGCAATTACCAAAGGAATTAATCCAGCAATAAAGGCAAAGGAAGTCATTAAGATAGGTCTGAATCGAACCCTTGCTCCTTCAATGGCAGCTTCTAATACGGTTGCGCCTTGCAGTTGTTTTTGAACTGCAAACTCTACAATCAATACGGCATTTTTACCCAACAAGCCTACTAACATTACCAACCCTACCTGGGCATAAATATCATTCGCAAGACCTAATCCTTTAATTAATAAAAAGGAACCAAATACCCCTGCCGGTAAAGATAATATTACTGCTAGCGGAATAATAAAACTTTCATATTGTGCGGCTAATACGAAATACACAAATATTAATACCACAATAAATATGTAAACAGCTTCATTTCCTCTTCGGGTTTCGTCATAAGAAAGAGCAGCCCAATCAATATCAAACCCATGGGGTAAAGTTTTGGCTGCCACTTCTTGCAC
>RFSG01000222.1 GCA_009924095.1 Sphingobacteriia bacterium | reverse complement strand
AACCTTCCAACGGAATTTTACCATTTTAGAAGTTAAATAGAATATTCTCTCTATGAGAGCGATCCTAATTTCGTCCATCTTCGCCGTGATTTCTTGCAGCAGTAAAACCACTTCCGAGTCGATTATAAATAAGGAAGTCGCCCTAGAGGCTCCTTCCGCCTCTTCCGGGGTCGTTCCTTCCATTGCGTTTTCGGTTAAATCAAATCCCAAGCCTAATGATGGAAGTGATTTCACGACGTGGGACGCGGGGAACGAGCCCGACGCTAACAATATCATAACCCCAAAATGCGATGGTTACGAAGATGAAATGGTAAGTGATGAATGTTACTGCGAATAAGCATATAATGGTTTAGTGACCACAGGGTCCACATCAGGATAATTATGAATTATTAAAGCTCGTAGCTTATTTTCCCGACAAAAGAATCCTGAACTAAGATCCGGTCCTTTTAATAATATGAACTTAAAATCCTTCCAAAGTCTTATATGAAACTCTCGGGGTTCTAATGCTAAGGCAAAAAGAACCCCATTCTCATGAGCTATTAGGGTAGATTCGTGTAGTTTTCTAAACTGTTCTTCGGTGAATTTATAGAAATCCATATGCGGAATTGATGGGTGATAAGATATGTTGGGAGGGTCAAGGAATAAAAAATCTCCGGGTTTAGTCATAGATACTATTTCCGGGAAATCTTTATTAAATATTTCGCACTGCTGAAGAACCTGACTGACACTTCTTATGTTATTAATATTTAGATCCCGTTTGTGTCGCCCAGCATAGGTTAAATCAAAAGTTCCTGTAAACCTACCTCCAATATCATATTTAACATCTCCCCCAACGCAATTTGATAAATAAATATGCCTAGCAGCTTTTTTAACGGAGTTTAGACCGCTCGGGTCAGTTGCCCTTATCTTCTTAAATGCTGTCGGCTTATATATATACATGGGATCCATTAATTCACGTATTATTAGATCCGGGCATTCTTTTATCATTCTATAACTTAGTATTAGATCCGAGTGTACATCATTGATTATCGCACTCTTTACCATCTGTGCGCGAGATAAGTTAAAAAGAAAGCCTCCGGATCCCAAAAAGGGATCCACTAAATTAACTGGTGCAGATCCTAGTAAATCGGTGATATGCTTACGATATTGAGGCTTCTGAGCCATCCAGCTTAAAAATGGACGGGGAGTAGGAAGCTCTACAGATTTCATGGTTTGTTCTTTGACTTCAAC
>RFSG01000221.1 GCA_009924095.1 Sphingobacteriia bacterium | reverse complement strand
CCTGGAAATCTTCCCTACAAACTGAAATTCAAGAGAAATTAAATACCCGATGGACGGTTAAAGGTTATGCCGCATCGGGGTTGTCCTCTGAAGATTTTTTCTTTCATGTATTTACTGAATTTGATCCTTTAACCGGTCCTGAATTTTGGTCGATGGGGTTTAGGTATTTATTAAATGAGGCCCGAGATCAAAAAATTAATTATAGAGAAACCATTTTAATAGAACCTACACATTCCGTTTCCGCCCCATCGGAATGGAATTCAGAAATTCGAAATTTGATATTAAAAAAAGATACCAATGCTTTAAATAAGAAATTACGTCAGGTTATTCTTTCCGGCATGTTAAATAAAGCTCAAATACCTGGACTGGATTTAATAGATACATTAATGCCTAATTTAGAAAATGAATTTCCAGATCAAACCCTGAGGCTTCAATTTTATGTAGTAAGAGTAAGAGAACCTTTTGATTTTTTTATTCGATTGGCTAAATCATTTGAAATTGCTAAACAAAACAAATATTTTGTTAATGTAAATTTAGTGGCACCCGAAGATAACCCCATCGCCTTAAAGGATTATGGTTTGCATTTATGGATGTATCATTTTTGTCAGGTTTATTATTCGGGATTATCAGCTAGTGTGCATGCAGGAGAAATAACCCAAAACGAAGTAGATCCGAGCCAATTAGGATGGCACATATCTAGTTTAGTAGAAAGGGTTCATCCTCAACGAATCGGCCATGGGGTTGATGTTCCACTAGGAGAAAAGGGCGATTCCTTATTATTGGCATTATCCAACTTACGCACTGCTGTTGAAATTAATTTGAGTAGCAATAAATTCATATTAGGGGTTTCCGGAAATAATCATCCTTTTATGCGGTATATAAAAGCACGTGTTCCTTTGGTTATTTCAACAGATGATCCGGCTATACTTGAAACAAATTTAATTGAGGAATTTATTTTTTTAACCCAAACCTATCCTGATATTGGTTATTTAGATATTCGGGAAATGATAGTAAACTCGCTTGAATTTAGTTTTCTTCGGGAACCTGAATTACTAAAAAAACGTAAACAGGAACTAATTCATGCGCTTACCGCTTTTGAATCTAACTGGTTAAAATAATTTTTACACTTAACAAAACCCCGCATGTACACTGGTCTTTTACATTCTCACAAATTAGTAATTCTAATTTTTATTTTTATTTATTTGATAAAAACGATATTGTTATTATTAAATAA